>CAJMOW010000035.1 GCA_905215145.1 uncultured bacterium
GATTATACCAAATTTTCAAAAATAATAGAAGTTGTAAATAGATGACTTCTTTTTATTTTTTTCGACAAAATTCGACAAAACTAGAGCATTTTTGCTCTATTAAAAATAAGTTTTAAAGTAGTATAATAATTATGTTGTTATAAAGATAGGAGAAAAAATATGATTAAATTATTAATGGTAGATGATAATGTTAATTTAGTAAAAATGGTATCAGAGTATTTTAAAAATAAAGATAATATTTCACTTGAATTTGTCGCACATGATGGAAAAGAAGGTATAGAATTAATAGAAGAAAAGCAAAATGAATTTGATGTATTATTGCTTGACTTAATAATGCCTAAAAAAGATGGTTTATATGTACTTGAAGAAATGAAAAAGAGAGGAATAAATAAAAATGTTATAGTAGAAACTAGTTATAATACACAAGAAGTTATAAAGCAAGTATCTGACTACAATGTTAATTATTTTATTTTGAAACCATTTGAATTAGATGACTTGGAAAGTAGAATAATGGGTATTTCAAAAAGAAAAGATGATACAAAAACATTAGATTTTTATCACAATAATTTACAAGTATCAATAACAAAAATACTTCATGAACTTGGAATTCCATCTCATATAAAAGGTTATCAATATATTAGAGAAGGCGTAAGTATAATATTTGAAAGACCTGAAACGATAGGCGGTATAACTAAAGAATTATATTCAGAACTTGCAAGTAAATTTGATACAACAGTTTCTAGAGTAGAAAGAGCTATAAGACATGCAATAGAAGTAAGTTGGAATAGAGGTGACTGGGAGCTAATGGAAGAAATCTTTGGACATAGTGTTGATATTGATAAAGCAAAACCAACTAATTCAGAATTTATTGTAACTGTAGCAGATAAATTAAGATTGGAACATTACAAAGTTAAAAATTAACACATTTGTACGTCAAAGTTTGTGTTTTTTTTAATTTAAGGTATTAAAAATTAAAATACATGTTAAAATATATATGGTGATTAAAATGAAACCTTTTGTACTTTGTATATTAGATGGTGTTGGAATAAGAAAAGAAAAAAATGGAAACGCAGTAAAACTAGCTAATACTCCAACTTTAAATTATTTATTAGAAAATTATCCTAATAGTAAATTAGAAGCAAGTGGAACATTTGTTGGACTACCTGCTGGTCAAATGGGAAATAGTGAAGTTGGTCATTTAAATATAGGCGCTGGTAGAGTTGTGTATCAACCATTACAATTTATAACAAAAAATATAGAAGATAAGACTTTCTTTGAAAATAAAGAATTTTTAGAAGTAATAAATCATTCTAAAAAAAATAATTCAAAACTTCATATTTGCGGATTATTAAGTGATGGTGGAATACATTCTCATATTTCTCATTTATTCGCACTTTTAGAATTGTGTAAAAAAGAAAATGTAAAAAAACTTTATCTGCACTTATTCACAGATGGTAGAGATACTTTACCAAGATGTGCTGAAGAGTTTTTTATTCAATTAAATAAAAAAATAGAAGAATTAAACATTGGTGTAATATCGACTATATCAGGTAGATACTATGCAATGGATAGAGATAATAATTTTGATAGAATAAAAAAAACTTATGATGCAATGGTGTTTGGTGAAGGCAAAAAATATTCGAATTATAAAGAATTATTAGATGATAATTATAAAAATGATATAAATGATGAATTTATAATACCTGGTGTAATAGATGAAAGAGGTGTAGTATCTTCAGGCGATTCTATCATAGTATTTAATTATAGACCAGATAGATTAAGAGAACTTTTTATGACATTGACTAATGATAGTTTCGATAAATTTGAAACAAAAAAATTAGAAGATATCAAATTAGTAACAATGATGCCTGTAAGTAATGATGTAAAATGTACTAATGCGTACAATTTACCTATATTAAAAAACACATTAGGTGAATATGTAAGTAATCTAGGAATAAAACAACTAAGAATTGCGGAAACAGAAAAATTTGCCCATGTTACTTATTTCTTTGATGGCGGAGAAGAAAAAAAATTAAAAAATTGTACTCAATTATTAATACCTTCTCCAAAGGTTGCTACATATGATATGAAACCAGAAATGAGTGCATATGAAATAACAGATAATTTAATCAAAGAATTACCAAATTATGATTTAGTTATTTTAAATTATGCAAACGGGGATATGGTAGGTCATACTGGTGATTTAACAGCATCAATAAAAGCAGTTGAAACATTAGATAATTGTTTAGATAAGCTATATAAAAAAATCAAAGAATTAAATGGAAATTTATTAATAATTGCTGATCATGGTAATTGTGAATATATGGAAGATGAAAAAGGAAATAAAATTACAAGTCATACAACATCTTTGGTACCTTGTATTTTATGTAATAAAGATTACAAAATAAAAGATGGTGCTTTATGTGATGTTGCTCCTACAATATTAAAAATAATGAATATAGAAATTCCAAAAGAAATGACAGGAAAAGTTTTAGTTGAGAAGATATAATATCTTCTTTTTTTATTAAAAAATATATTTTTTATATTGTATTTATGATATAATATCTAAGAATAGGGGAAGGATAGTATGGGAAAAACAAAAATTATTGCTACTGTAGGTCCATCTACAAACTCAAAGCAAAAACTGAAAGAATTAATTTTAAAAGGTTGCGATGCAATTAGAATCAATATGAGACAATGTGATTACACATTTTGTGATTTAGTTTTTCAAATGGTTGATGAATTAAATAAAGAATTAAATACATATGTTTCAATTATTCTAGATACAAATGGCCCAGATTTAAGAATAGGACTTATTAATGAGGATAAAACATTTCTAAAACAAGATACTGTTATTAGAATATACAAAGAAGATGTTCTTGGAGATGAAACAAAGTTTTCTGTTAATTATGAAGATTTTGTCAATGATGTAAAAATAGGAAATACTATTTCAATAAATGATGGGGCAGTTGAATTAGTAACTGAAGAAAAATGTGAAAGCTATTTAAAATGTAGAGTTGTAAAAGAAGGTTTTATTAGTTCTAAAAGTGATGTTCACGTAGTTGGTATAAAATTAAATATTCCTTTTTTAAGTGAAAAAGATAAAGAAGATATTTTATATGCGCATAGAAAAAATGCTGATTTTTTAGCTGTTTCTTTTGTATCATCATCTGAGGATATATTAGAAATTAATGATATGTTAATTGAACTTGGCAATGATCATATGGAAATAATTGCAAAAATAGAAAAAGAAAGTGCTGTAGATGAAATAGATGAAATTATAAAAGTAAGTGATGGAATTATGATCGCAAGATCTGATCTTGGTGTAGAAGTACCTATGGAAAGAATTCCTGGAATACAAAAATCTATAGTAAGTAAATGTCATATGGCTGGAAAAATAAGTATAGTAGCAGCTGAATTAATATCAACAATGGAAGAAAATATGAGACCAACAAAAGCAGAAGTATCAGATATAGCAAACGCTGTTTTAGATGGTGCAGATGCGGTTATGTTGTCTGGTGAAACTACAATAGGAAAATATCCAGTAGAAACTTTAGAAATTGTTGAAAGAGTAATTTCATCAGCTGAGGAAGATATAGATTATTTGGGATTACTTGATAAAGCAGCTCGTACAGAAAAACAAGATATAACAGGTGAAATATCATATAGTGTAGCTATGCTTTCTTGTAGATTAAAATGTAGTGCAATAGTTTGTCCTACAATAAGTGGATATACAGCAAGAAAAATGAGTAGGTTTAGACCTAATTGTCCAATACTTGCTATTAGTAATGATCCAAATACAGTAAAATCATTATCCCTTAATTTTGGAATTTTACCTGTATTAGTAGATGAATTTAAGAATTTAGATTCAATGTTAAATAAATCAATTAAACTTGCAACTGAAAAATTTAATTTAGAACCAAAAGATAAACTTATAATAACAGGAGGTTATCCATTTAGGGAGGTTAAACATACAAATTTTATAAAAATAGAAGAAATATAAGGGTGATAAAATGTATAAGATAGGAGAACAATTTAAACTTAATATTAATTCTAAAGCTAAAGATGAAAACATTATAAAAGGTCAAAAATTTAGAATTACAATATTATCAGAATTATTAATAAGATTTGAATATAATGAAAATGGCATTTTTGAGGATAGAGCAACAGAAATGGTAATCAATAGAAATTTGGATAAAGTTAATTTTGAAAAAGTTACTATGGATAACACTATATATATATCAACACGCTATTTTAAACTTGTTTATAAATTAGAAAGCCCTTTCACTTCAAATAAAATGTTTTCAAATTCAATGTTAAAAGTTGATATTTTAGGTACAAATAAAACATGGTTTTTTGGAATGCCTGAAATTAGAAACTATGGTTCTCCTACTACTGAACTGGTATCTGAAAATGGCAAATTAAAAAAAAGTTTATATTCTTTAGATGGATTTACAACAATAGATGATTCAAAATCAAATGTTTATGATGATGAAGGTGTATTAATACCAAGAGAGCAACAAGAAATAGATTTATATTTGTTTGCTTACGGAAAAGATTTTTCTTCTTGCCTTGTTGATTATTATAAATTGACGGGATTCCCAAATCTAATACCACGATATGCACTTGGTAATTGGTGGTATAGAAATTATGGATATAATGATACTGAATTAAGAAAACTAATAAATAAATTTTATGATAACGAAATTCCACTTTCAATAGTTGTTCTTAATAAAGATTGGCATTTAAATCCAAATAAAGATATTAATTCTGGTTTTACAGCTGATAAAACAAAATTTGAAAATTTTAAATCAACAATAAATTATCTACATTCAATGGGAATTAGAATGGGTTTAAGTATAAATCCATTTAATGGATTTTATCCAATAGAAGAAAATTATGAAGAATTAAAAAAATATTTACCAGAAGATAAAAATGGTAAAATACCTTTTGATGTTTTAAACCCAAGGTTTTTAGATGTTTATTTGAAATTAATAATTCATAAATTAGATAGTTATGGTGTAGATTTTTATTGGCTAGATTATTTTGACAAGAAAAATTTAAAAGTTTTAAATACATTAAAACATTACCAATTTTATGATATGATGCGAGATTATAGAAGAAGACCACTTTTACTTGCTCCAAACACTTTAGTTGCATCACATAGATATCCTGTTTTATATTCAGGAAAAACAAAAGTTAGTTGGAATACATTAAAAGCTATTGCTTTTCATAATATAAATTCTACAAATGTTGGTATTTCTTGGTGGAGTCATGACATAGGTGGGTATTATGAAGGAATAGAAGATAATGAACTTTACATTAGATATGTTCAGTTAGGTACTTTTAGCCCAATATTAAAATTTGGGGCCGATTCAAGTAAATATTATAAAAGAGAGCCTTGGCGTTGGGGGATAAAAGCTTATCAAATCACTAAAGATTATTTACAACTTCGTCATAAATTAATCCCATATTTATATAGTGAAGCTTATTCAAATTCGAAATTTGGAATTCCTTTAATAACTCCTTTATACTATAGTACTCCAAATATGTATGATGATCCGTTATATAAAACAGAGTATTATTTTGGTAGTCAATTATTTATATCACCAATTACAACATCAAAAGATTATATAATGAATAGAGTTATTCATAAGTTCTTTATTCCACATGGAATTTGGTATGATTTTGTAACTGGTAAAAAATTTGTTGGAAATAAAAAATATGTTTCATTTTTTAAAGATAATGATTATCCTGTTTTCGCAAGACAGGGGGCAATTATTCCACTTGGAACTAACAAAAACATTAATGATACAAACCCACCAACAGATATGGAAATACATATATTCCCTGGAAAATCAAATACATATAAACTTTATGAAGATGATGGTGTAAGTAATTTATATAAAAAAGATTATTATTTAATGACTATGATTGATTATAATTATATGCCAAACAACTATACACTTATTATTCGTGCTTTAGAAGGAAAAAGTGGAATAATTCCTGAATTTAGAAATTATAAAATTAGATTTAGAAATACTAAAAAAGCAGATGATGTTATAGTATATTTAGATAAAGATAAAATTAATTATAATTCATATACTGAAAATGATGATTTTATAGTTGAAATAAAAAATGTTGTAACAATTGGTAAACAATTAACTATTAATTGTAAAGGAAAAGATATAGAGGCAGATCCTATAAGAATAATGAACGACGATATTGAGGATATTGTTTCAGATTTACCAATAGAAACAATAAAAAAGGATAAAATAGATGAAATTTTATTTGGAAATTTAACGATAAAGAAAAAAAGAATTGCTATTAGAAAACTATCACATATTGGAATAGATAGAAAATTTATACAATTATTCTTGAAATTGCTTGAATATGTTGAACAAATATAATATAATGTATTTAGTTTTCAAAAATGTTGATAAAAGAGTAGTAGTATAATTTCTTTTCATAGAGAAAAAGTGGCTGGTGAAAACTTTAAAAGAAATTATGTGAACTTGCTTTTGGAGTTGCTTAAATAGCCGCATATTTGCGTTAAAAAATAAAGAGCATAAAATATTATGAATTAAGGTGGTACCGCGCTATAAGCGTCCTTAAATTTATAATATTTTTTTTGGAGGTGTTTTATGAAATCTTTATATTTAGGGTTGGGTTGTTTCTTATTTATATATGTTTTATATTTAATAATGGTTATATTTAATAAGAAAAAAATGAAAAATTTTTTTGAAACTAATCAAGCTAAGTATTTCATTAGCAAGTATAAGTTAAATACAAAAAAAATTAATCCTAAGCCATTTGCAAATGCAATAGCCTTAGCTAATTCAGGAGTTATAGCGTTAACTTTAGTTATAACTGAAATAACTACAAATTATTATTTAAAATTATTGATTTGTTTAATTGTTTTGTTACCACTAACGTTTATATCATATTCAATAATAGGTAATATTTATAAAAAGAAAGAAGGAAATAAAAATGTATGATTTTACACAAGTAGAAAAAAAGTGGCAAAAATATTGGAAAGAAAATAAAACTTTTAAAACGGATTGCTATGATTTTAGTAAACCTAAATATTATGCACTTGATATGTTTCCATATCCATCAGGAGTAGGTTTGCATGCAGGACATCCAGAAGGTTATACTGCAACAGATATAATTGCAAGAATGAAAAGAATGCAAGGATATAACGTACTTCATCCTATGGGATTTGATTCATTTGGATTACCAGCTGAACAATATGCAATAAAAACAGGAAATCATCCAGATGGGTTTACAAATAAAAACATAGCTACATTTAAAAAACAATTAGAAATACTTGGTTTTTCTTACGATTGGGATAGAGAAATATCTACTTGTGAACCATCTTTTTATAAGTGGACACAATGGATTTTTAAACAATTATATGAAGATGGATTGGCTAAAAAAATCAATATGCCTGTTAACTGGTGTGAAGGTCTTGGAACAGTTTTAGCTAATGATGAAGTTATTAATGGAAAAAGTGAAAGAGGAGGTTATCCAGTTGTTAGAAAAAATATGAAACAATGGGTAATTGATATTCCAGCATATGCAGAAAGACTTTTAGAAAATTTAGATGAATTAGATTGGCCTGAATCAACAAAAGAGATTCAAAGAAATTGGATTGGTAAATCAGTAGGAGCACAAGTAGAATTTAAAGTAAAAGATAGTAATGAAAAATTCGTTGTATTTACTACTAGGCCAGATACATTATTTGGAGCTACGTATTGTGTTTTAGCGCCTGAACATAAAATTGTAGATTTAATAACAACAAAAGAGCAAAAAGAAAAAGTTGATGATTATAAAAAAGAATGTATGACTAAGTCAGAAATGGAAAGAACTGAGTTAAATAAAAATAAAACAGGTGTATTTACAGGTGCATTTGCTATTAACCCTGCAAATAATAAAGAAATACCAATATGGATTTCGGATTATGTTTTATCTACATATGGAACAGGTGCTATTATGGCAGTTCCTGCTCATGATGAAAGAGATTTTGAATTTGCTAAAAAATTTGGAATTGAAATAATTTCAGTTATTGAAGGTGGTTCTTCTTGTGAAAGTGCATACACTGGTGATGGAGTACATATTAATTCAGAATTTTTAAATGGACTTAACAAAGAAAATGCAATAAATAAAATGATAAGTTGGTTGGAAGAAAATAAGTTAGGTTCTAAAAAAATCAATTATAAATTAAGAGATTGGATTTTTGCTCGTCAAAGATATTGGGGAGAACCAATTCCTATTATTAATTTTGAAGATGGTAGTATAGTTGCTTTATCTGATGATGAGTTACCACTTATATTACCAGAATTAGAAGATTATAAAGGAAAAAATGGTAAAGCTCCACTTGAAAATAAACCAGAATGGGTTAATGTTGAAGTAAATGGAAAAAAAGGGAAAAGAGAAACTTCAACAATGCCGGGTTCAGCAGGATCTAGTTGGTATTTTTTAAGATATATTGATCCTAAAAACGATAAACAATTAGCTGACCCAAAATTAATTGAACATTGGATGCCAGTTGATTTATATGTTGGTGGACCAGAACATGCAGTTGGACATTTATTGTATTCTAGAATGTGGAATAATTATTTATATGATAAAGGTATTGTCAGTGTTAAAGAACCATTTAAAAAACTTGTTCATCAAGGAATGATTTTAGGTTCTAATGGTATTAAAATGGGTAAAAGATTTCCAGAATATGTAGTTGATCCAAATGATATAGCACGTGATTATGGCGCGGATTCATTAAGATTATATGAAATGTTTATGGGACCATTACAAGCTGATAAACCTTGGGATAATAATGGAATAGAAGGCTCTAGAAAATTTATTGATAGAGTGTATAGAATTATTTAGATCATATATATATATATGTAGAAATAGAAGAAAACAAAGTAAAAGATGTTGAAAATAACAATTTAGAAAAAATATATAATCAAACTGTAAAAAAAGTAACTGAAGATTATGAATCATTAAATTTTAATACTGCAATAAGCGCTATGATGATTTTTGTAAATGCAGTTTATAAAGAAGATATTTTACCAAAATATATGGCAGAAGGATTTGTAAAACTTTTAAATCCTATATGTCCACATGTTACTGAAGAAATGTGGCAATATTTAGGACATAATAATACAATTACATATGAATCATGGCCTACTTATGATGTAGATAAAACAAAAGAAGAAGAATATGAATTAGTAGTTCAAGTTAATGGAAAACTAAGAGGGAAATTTGTTACTGATATAAATACTTCTGAAGAGGATATGAAATCTTTAGCTCTTGATCTTGAAAATGTTAAAAAATATATTTGTGGTAAAGAGATAGTAAAAGTAATAGTAATTCCTAAAAAACTTGTAAATATAGTTGTAAAAATGTAGATAATGTTTCTTTTCTACATTTTTTTGTTGTATAATTAAATTATGGAAAATATAGATAATTATGAATATGAAAAAAAATATTGGAATATGGGATTTAATAATATAGCTGGTGTAGATGAAGTGGGGAGGGGACCACTTATTGGACCTGTTGTTACAGCATGTGTAGTGTTGCCTCACAATTTTAAGTTAGAAGGTCTTACAGATTCTAAAAAGTTGTCTGAGAAAAAAAGAAATGAATTTTGTGAGTATATAAAACAAAATGCACTTGCTTATTCGATTGGTGTAGTAGGTCCAGAAGAAATAGATGAAATTAATATATATCAAGCTAGTAAAAAAGCAATGTTACTTGCAATCGAGGATATAAGGAAAAAAATAAATGTTGATTATATACTTACAGATGCAATGCCTTTAGAACTTGATATTCCAAGTCTTTCAATAGTTAAAGGTGATTTAAAGAGTATAACAATATCTGCTGCAAGTGTAATTGCTAAAGTAACAAGAGATAATATGATGTATGAACTTGATAAAAAATATCCACAGTATAAGTTTGGCTCTCATAAAGGATATCCAACTAAAAAACATATTGAAGCAATTAATAAATATGGTTTAATTGAAGGGTATAGAAAAACTTATGGACCAGTAAAAGAATTAATAGAAAGGAATAAATAATATGGATTTTTTTAGAAAAAATACTACTCCAAAAATTGTTGAAAAGCATACAACTTTTAATTACTCTAGAAAAACACCAAAACAAATAATAGAAGAAAGAGAAAATAAAAAATTAAATGTGTTATTTAATAAAATTAATGAAAATAGAACTCATATAAATAATAATTGCAAATTAACTAATAAATCATTTAATAGTAGTAGTTTTAATAATAAAAATTTTTTTAATAAATAATTAATTTTATAATAAGATTTTAATATCTTATTTTTTTTACAATTTTAATAAATTAAATGAACAGAAAATTAATAATTTAATGTATTTAAAAAATATATATTAAATTATAAAAAAAATGCAAGCTTTTATTTACGAAAAGTATAAAATGTGGTATTATTAATGTAAATACAGTGTAAAAAATATTGCTATATAGTAGGAGGATTTATATGA
>CAJMOW010000036.1 GCA_905215145.1 uncultured bacterium
AAATCATCTGCTACTAAAAATGAAGCAAAATCCATAAGTAAATCGTCCATTAAAGTATCAGATATTATTCCTGCAGAATTAATTTCTCCAGTATCAGGATTATATTTTAAATTTAAAGTATTACTGCCTTCTGTAATACTAATATTAGTTCCAATAATATTAATATCGTATTTTCCTAACTTATTTTGAAAGTTAGTTTTATTATCAATTCAGTAAGTACTTGCAGCTTTAATAATATCTGTAAGAAAATATCTCTGTATTTGTACAGGTCGATCAGTTAAATTCTTACCAGTTAATTCTCCAGTTAAGTTATCCTTACCATAACTAATATAACTTGACAATACCGTCTTATTCATTAGATGTGTATACATTTGCTTAATTGGAGTAGCCATTTTATCTGAATAGATAAATTTAGCAATACCTCTTAACTTATTTTGTAAGTAAGTTGTATGTTCTGGCGCTACAGATTTAGTTGCTAGTGCATTTAAATATTTTCCAATAATTTTACTCATATCCATATTGCCCTCTTTAGCTATTTCATCAACTATTTCAGGGTCAACACTTTCCTCCATAAATAATTTTACTTTACCCATAGCTGAATTAAATCCAGATAAGGTAATAGCTGTATTTTCTATAATAACACCGTCTTCATTAACTTCAGGAAAATATGAAAGTAAAATTTTTGCAAGGTCACTGACAGATTCTTCAGCACCCATAAACTCATTATTACTAAAACCAGTATAGTGTGTAACATTAGGTCCATCATAATTATAACGTCCTATAGCATAAGTTGAACTGTTTTTATATTCTGGTTTAATAGAAATAAATGGAGTATATAATCTCAATATATCATCAAAAGTTTTTAATGTTACATATGCATTATATGCATTAAAATATTTTTGATCTTGAGTAAGTCCTGCATTTTTAATGTAGGCTTCATATTCTTTTATAGTATCTTCAAATACATTAATAATAGATTTAGGCTCTGAGTCAATGCTAATAGGATTTAGAGGTTTTCCCATGAACTCACTAATAATAGATAAAAGTTCTTGTTTATATTTAAAAATTCCAGTATTTAAATTGGAATAACTTCCTAAAGTAGCATTTGCATCTATAAAAGAATCAGAATTAATATCAAATACAGACATAGAAATAATCTTTTTTGCTGTATCATCAATCATTTTATTATATTGTCTTGAATTATCAATATAATATTGTTGAGGTGAAGATCCTTCAGGAGGAAGTTCAATACCTAATCTACTACTAATCTTTTTAGGTTCAGATACAGGTGTTGGAGCGGAGTCTGTATAGACTCCACTCGCAAACATATTAAACACCTCATCTGGATTTGTAAAATGCTCATTTATGAACACTTTAAACGCATTTAAATCTGGTGAATCACCTCTAAGTAAGTTCTTCAGTAACGGATAATATACTGAAGAATATCCACATTTAACATTCATTATTTTCTAATTTTGCTATTAAGTATTTCTGTACGTTTTCTCTTAACTCATTAAGAGTTTCATTTGTACTAACTTCGTTATAATATGTACTTGCTACAGTTTCAGTTACTTCTGTATTTTGCATTAAAGCTTTAAGATACATTAAAATATTAGGACTTGATTTATATAAGTCTTTTACAGAATTTAAATAATCTCTAAGTTCTATATATTCATTCATTGTATTAAACTCTCTAATTGAGTAAACTCCATCTTTATTTTCAAGTACAAAATTCTTTGAATTATTGTTCAAAGATACTAAAAATGGTACAAATTTCAAATTATTTCTAGAGATAATTGTAACATCATCTGGATTCTCTCCATAAACTTGTTTAAACAAATTCTTAAGCATAGGAGTAAGATCATCCTTTATCTCCTTCATTACAATTTCAGGATTGTTAGAATCTCCAACAATTTGAATTATTGTATAATTTGGAGTAGTAACTTTATTTAATATTTCATTATTAACATCATTAACGGTTGATTCTAATAAGTCTATATTTGTAATTTGTTTATTTACTCCAAACTGGTTAAACGCCTCATTAATTTTATTAATCTTTTGACGTTGTAAATCCTCTTGAATAGCTTTTTCAGGATTAACTTGAATTTTGTCATAATCTATAATAAAATCGTTTCCTATTAAGTTAGAAGCATTCGTAGAATATAGTTTATTTGCAGTATCTACTTCATAGTAGAATTGAGATCCTGGAACTACTTTAACTGCATCATCAAATACGTAAATTCCTTGCTTAAAGTTTGGATTATTTTCAATATGTTCTTGAAGTTTTTCAGTTTTTCCAACAAAATCCGCAAAGATATTATATATCATAAATGATGGATCATTAAATTCAAATTTACCAACTCTACTAATGTAACCTGTTTGCATTAACATTTGGTTAGAATCAAAAGATCCAAACTCGGTATTTAGTAAAGAATCAAAATCAGAATAAGTTTTTCCATTAACAACATATTGTCCATTCTCCATAGTTACTATTCTTTCAGTAACGTTTCCTCTATCAGCTTGAGTTACTTTATCTTCATAAGTAACTCTAATAGCATTAGTATATCCTGATTGTGTATTTAATAATGCTCCTAATCTAAATAATATAGTACTCTTATAAGGAGAGAAATATGCAAGTGAAATCAATTGTCCAGCTCTTTCTCTGTTAAGATTATTTCTAACTTTAACATTTTTGTCTCCTGCTTTTCTTTGTGCATTAAATAAATTAACATTATTAATTGCAGTATGAATTATATTATCTAAAGAAGCAACACTATTTATTCCTATTAATCGAATTCTAGGATCATTTTGAACAGTATTTAAAATAGTTCCGTCTTCTGCTACTTGTGCTTTTAAGTGAGCTTCAAATTCCTTTTGACTAACTAATGGATCAGCAGAGAATAACATAAATGTATTTCCTCTATTCTGATACATAAATGCATAGTTTCTTGAATCTGCTTCAAATGTGTTTCCTACTCATTTAATATGATCCTGCCAATCTGACTTACGTACTACTAAAGATACTAATTTTCCGTAAGAAGAGAATAAACCTCCTTTATTTAAGGCACTTGTATTAAAGTTAGATACATCAACAGTTGTTAACTCTCCTTCTCTTGTAAACTTAGCATAACTTCCAATTGTAAAATCTCCTGTATATATTCCAAATCTTGGAGTTGTAAACAATAGAGGAATTTGTGCTGTTTTATCTTTTATCTGAATTTTTGCTACTAATAATCCTCTTCGCCCATTATCATATGGAACTACTTCAAAAATAGGTTTAGTTTTTAGTGCAGTTTCTAGTTCACTAAAAGCACGACCCATAGCTCTATCTTTATTTAAAGCTTGTCCTAATCGTACAATTTCTCTTGGATTTTTATAATATCCATATTTAAAATAAGCAGCAATTAAATTTAAAGCTCTAATATATTTAGGAGCTGCAAGTTTACCTTTTATTCCTAATATATTAAATAAAGAAGATTCTGTAGCTTGATCATAATTTCATAAATTATTTAAATAGAAATCTGCAATATCATTCCATTTAGAAATATTTAAAGGATTATCTGTTATTCCTATATTCTGAGGAACTTCTTCAAGTATATCTACAGGAGGAGTAACAGATTGTTCAACATTAGGAGCATGTACTGGATTTTGATCTGTAACAGGAGGTTGTTCTCCAGTATTACTATTGAATGTTTGTTCACTTTGTGTTTCAGATATAGTATCTTTAGTTTCTGATTCTACAGAAGCTTGTCTAACTGATTCTTTAGGAGATTCACTAACTACTTCTGCTTCTGGTGTAGGCTCTACTCTTGGCTTAATATTTTGTTCTGAAGTTGGCAGAACAGGCTCAGCTACAGTTGGATTTGGATTTACTTCCTCATAATCAATAGATTCGGGACTATTCTCTAATAACTTAGTTCTTCAATCTTTGAAATCACTAATTTGTTCAGGAGATACTTCAATACTTCCTGCACTTGTCATATCATTAATTGTGTTTAACTTTAAGTCTAGACTAATTCCATTATCTACAATAATTGTACCTTTTGTAGAACGTTGAGTTAGTGTATATAAATCCTTAAGAGTTAAATAATGTTTTCCACTTGTATCTTTCCAACTCTTGTCTATGATTGCAAATTCAAATTCATCACCTTGAACACTATCTAATCCTACTACCTTAACATTATTAATAGCTGTATATTTAGCAGGATTATCAGTTATAATTGCAATATCATTAGATAACTTAGATAACTTTTCTACTATTTTAGGTACTTCATCTGAACTATTAATAAATTTCTCTCCACCAAATGTTTCAGTAGTTTCAAAATATTTAAGTTTAATACTATTTTCAGATAATATCTGTTTCGTTAATAAATCGATCTCACTTTCAAGCATACTTGGATTATCATAGTATTTATCTCAAGTTTGATCTAATATACTATTTAAAATAGTATAGTTGTCATATTTTGCAATATTATTTGGACGTAGAGGAGCAGTTAAGTTTGGAGTACGTGTAAAATAAGTATCCTCAATTCCTAAATTTCTTCTTGCATTTTCATAGAAAATATAAGCTGAATTTTGTTTATAATCTCCTAATCCAACAATTAAGATATTATTTTTATTTGCCCATCTTGTAATTAATTCAAGATCAATTTTAGAAAACTGACTAATTTCATCAATAAATATGATTCTATTCTCAGTTTCTGCAAACATTGTAGCTGGATTTAATTTTAAATCCTTAAGAGTATATGTAGGTATTTCATCATTTCCAATAACTTTATTAATATCTGATTCAGAAATTTGTTTTCCTAGAATCTGTTCAATTAATTCTGCTTTTGTATATGATAAACCGTCATGCTCAATTGCTGCAGATAATCGATCTGTTTGTTTTCTTGTTGGAGCTACAGTTACAATTTTATATGCAGGCATCATTTTACGTAGTACATAAGCGACACCTTGTGTTTTACCTGTACCTGCTCCTCCAAATGTTGCAATAAAGTTTAATAACTGACTTTTATTCTGTATATAGCTATCATCTGATGTAGCTTTTGCTTTTGCAGATAAATATTTAACAAATTCATTAAATAAATCTTTTCTTTCAGATGTTGCATGTATTAATCTAATTGCATATTCCTGAGAAAAAATTGGAGCTTTATTAAATGATTCATCAGTAATAACAGTTTTTAAGTTGTTATAGAAATTTGCAGAAGGATATGCAATTAAAGACAATAAATAAACTGCCTGATCGTAATCAGTAATTGCTTCAGTATCTCTAGCAAGCTTAGTAGGTCTTGCTGTAATTAAAGAAGTTGGTTCGAATAGTGAAGTGATGCGGTCAACTATTTCGCTATTAGATAATTTTTGATCATCTATAAGTTGATAGATTTTGGTTTCTAATCTAATAGAAGCCTCTTCAAATTCTTTAAAATTACTCTCCTTAATTTCTCCTGATGGAAAATCTGATTCAGCAATTAATTGGTTAAGATCTAAGTTAAATAATGATGCAAACTTATCTTTGATTACAGAATTTTCATTATTAAGCAACAGATTTGTAAATCTCTGTCTCATATTAATAGCGATATCTTTCTGTTCTCTAATTTTTTGTGCATTATTATTTTCTGCAATATTTATTAATGTATCAAGTCTAACTTTAATTGCTTTAAGATCTGAAGACATATTAACTGCAGTTTCTGTATCAATTTCTGCAAGCAGATCTTTAGCTAATTTTTTCTTGAACTTATTAATTTGAGTGTTATATCCTCCATCTATAGAAGCAATAACAAGAGAATTTAAAATATCAATAAATCTACTGGTTTCTTTAAGTCTAGTTAAAGCATCCTTATTATTAATAATATAATCCTCTAATGAATCACTATTAAGGTAACTATTATACTCTTTTACAATCAAATTAACAATATTTTGACTAATTCCATTAGTAGATACTGCAAATTTTTCTAATAACTCATATGCAGGGGATACCTTAATTTCAGATTTAAGATCTGAAACCTCATTAATAAAATCAATAAACGTTCTTCCAGATATTCTCGGAATAATTCCAGCTAATATTTCATCTGCACTTTGTCCTAAAAAGTCTGATAAATTTACTAATCCATCACTTTGTAAAAGATTTTGATATGCAGTTTTAATTTGATTTATATCTCCTTTTGATACAATATCTTGAAAAACAGCTAAGTCATTTACAATTCCAAGAGTCATTGACTCATAGCCTACACTATCACCTTCTGTTCTTTCTATATATGTATTAATAGCTTTTTCTCAATTAGCTGCAGCAATTCCTTCAGTAAATCCATTTACATAAAAATAACTCTTCATTAATGCAACAAGGTCTACATCTGTTACATCAGTATATAAAGAATTGGTCTTTAAATAGTTTAAGAAGTCAATATAGCTATTTGCATATGTATTTAAGGCAGCTTCATTATCAGCTATAAATGTATCTGGTCTAGCTAATACTTTTCTACCTTCTTCACTCAGCTCCTGAGTTAATCCAAATTCATGTCTTTTAACTAAGAAATCTTTGTAGTTTTCAGTTAGTTGTAATTTAGTTTGAAGTTCAGATACTTCTTCATTAATTTCAACTCCTTCAGGAAGTTTAGAAATAGCTTCATCTATTTGTGCCTTTAGATTAGCAATTTCTTTATCAATATTTTTAATACGATTAGTTTGAATAGTTTCACCTGGAGCATAAGCTTTACTTAAGTCTACAGTTTTTTGAGATACAGCTACTAAATCTTGTGCAATAGATTCATTTAGACTATTAAATAAATCATACGCAGCAAACACCTTTGTTTTCTCAGTTGATTTAGAATATTTTTCATATTCTTCTTTAATCACAACTTTTTCATCAGATGTTAATTGATCGAAGTCTTTCTGATATCGAACTTTAGTAAAATTATGAATACCTAAGTCATCAACAAAAGCAGTTGCTAATGCAGGAGTAGCTGCAAATCTTGCTTGCCCAAAATAATAGTCATTAAGTTCTCCAGAGACTATTTTATCACGTCTTGCTCTTAAATCATCAAGTTTTGCTTTTAGTCTTTGAAATTCTACATCATTTTGAGCTGCTGCTATTTTGTTATCAACATCTTTAGGAGTTTTAGACTCAAGTTCAGTAGGAGTAATCTTAGATTCTAAAGCTACTTTAGTTTTTAAAATATCCTCTGTAAGATCATTCCAATCAGAGAATATTTTACTATAAACTCCAGTTTCAATTAACTGATTTTTAAGGCTTTCTCTCTGAATATTCTTAGCTAAATTTTCAGTTACATTAATACCAGTCATAGCTGATAATGCTTGTAACTCTTCATCAGAAATGTTTAATCCCTCTTCATTGATAATACTATCAATTCTATCAATGTAACTATTAATTTGGTTGTAAATAACATCGTTCTGAGATTCTCCTTCTTTTGCAGATTCGTAATTAATTTTATATCCATCAGGTTCTTTAACAAGTTCAAATGATTTACCTGAAAGATTTCTACTTCCAAGAGCTCCTTTATCACGTAATCTTGTTAATTCTCTTTTTAAATCAGAGGTTTTACCATTTCTTACTAAGTATATAATTTCTTGTAAAGAATCATTAGGTTTTTGAATTGCTTCATCATTTATAGAGTTAATTCTTGAATCTCATTTTTCATGGAAACTAAATACAGCACCACCAATAGCACCTCCCATAAATGCAGAAGTATAACGCGCAAACGCTTCTTCTGTGCTTATACCAAAATCAAGTTGTCTATCCTTATCTACAATACCCAGTGCGTTTAAAGCTGAATAAAATCCTTTTACCATGTCGGATGAAAACTCTTCCATTACTTCTTCAGAGCCTTCATTGAAACTGTCATATAAAATATCTCCAGGTTTCATTTTGGATATTCGTTGCTGAATTTGGTTTTTAGTTTTCATAACCCAATTTGCAGCAGCTTTAGGAGAAACAATTCCTTTGTTAATGTTTTCATTAGTTACTTTTTCAGCAACATCTTTAATAACTCCTTTTACAGATGTACGGTCGAGATATGTATCTTTAAACCAAAAATCTTTAAAGTAGTCATTATTCATTAATGTAAACATTGCTCCCATTACAGATAACATTCCTAATCCTGCAACTCTATCAGATGCTCCAGCTTGCTTAAATGCATCATAAGCATCTGTAGAAGAGGTTCCTGCCATATAAGCTAAAGATAAGGCTCTACCTCATTTAATTGTATTCTCACTAACATTTTCTTTACCTACTATCCACTTTGGTATTTGTCCAATTACTCTTTGTTGAAATAATTGTCTTGAACTATCTTCAACTAATTTTCCAATGCTTTCTACATTTCAGAAACTATTTCTTCCATAATCAGAAACACTTCCATCAAACCTAGAAAGCCAAGCTTGAATATCAGTAGCAGTTTGTGCTGATTTAGAATTAGTTAAATCTCCCTTAGCAATACCTTCGATACTTCTAAATAATACTGGGAATAATTTTCCTATTTCAATAGCAGCTGTCATGCCACCATATACTTGTCCAACATATGGAATAAGCATTGGTCCTACTTTAAACAAGACCTTTGCTAAAGTGCCTCCAACACTTTTATCTAATCCATCTGAATCAAAGAAATCATATTTATTCCATTTACTTCCATCAACAGTTAATGTATCAGATATATGTAGAATATCTTTTCCTGTAAGCGGTCTATTTCCTAATGTTTCATAAAATGGAT
This sequence comes from uncultured bacterium, assembly GCA_905215145.1. The sequence goes on from CAJMOW010000036.1 coordinate 8,721, forward strand.
CTCCTTCACTATTAAATTTTAGATCTCCTGCTTTATGTGAAACAGTTCTTCCATTTACTTCATGAGTTCCATCTTCATCTCATTGAGCTAATACAAGTGTAGGACGAGCTATAGCACCTAACCCACCTCATTCATTAGGTGTTCAATCCTCAAACTTACCAGTATCATAATTAAATATCTTATTTGTTTGTGCTACTTCACGTATCGACATAGTTGGATCAGAAGTTTCATATAGATTAACTATACCTCGACTTCTTCTTTCAGGATTAGAGAATTTAACTAATCTTGAACTAACATCCAGTACATCGCCGCCGAGAGGTGCAAAATAATCTGCAGGATCATATGTAAATGAATCCATAGCAGTACTTGCTAAATTAGCTTCATCTGCACGATTATATAAGTCTAAAACGTCTTTATAATATGTATCGAATTTTTGATTATCAAATTCTCCTCTATCGTTTTTAAACGCCTCTTGTATTTCTGGTATACCTTTATAATATTCTCTATCTTTAACATTAGAGTTATCAGGAGTTATTCCTAAATTAACTAACTCTTGAACACTTTTGTCTGGCTGAAAAAATAATGCCGCCAGCCAATCATTTTTCTTCTGATCCATCATACTTCAAAAATTAGCTTTTATGCTTTGTTGTTGTTTTTTCAGATTTGCCTGATTATATATATCTCTATATTCACTAGCACTTCCAATTTCATGATTAGATGCAACAGTTGCAAGTTTAGAATCATGCATAGGCATAAATATCATTCCTTTATACATTGAATTTTTATTGCCATGAAATATTTTTCCAAAGAAGCCTGGCTTAAAGTTATCAACCTTTTTGTCTGATTTCTTTACTACATCTCCTCCATAATTTACATAAGTTGAATAGATATCAAATATTCTATCTTTATCTGGTCCATCAACATGTCATAACCAAGGAGAATTACTATCAAAGTCAATAGCTTTATCACTAGCATAACCTGATAATCCAAAAAATACCATCATATCTTCAGGTCTGAATTTTCATCTATTAGTTTCAGTATCAAACTCTAAGTCTAGATCATATTCATGTAATTTTTCTATCATTCTTTGTCTAGATACATTAGGATTATCTTCAATTCATTCCTCAAATTTTGTATATCGATCATATGCATCTAAGTCAGGCTTATAAACTCCCATTTGTTCTGCATCTCGATCTTTTGGAAGTCACATTCTACTAAGTGAACTAGAGCCATCTCACACAAGTCTATTTAAATCAATATCTGATATTCTTTGATCTCCAAAGAAAATAGAATTTTTATCAACAATATTACCTATTTCAGCCTTATCCAATACATTTTTTAATGTATTTTGAGTTACTTGTGTGCCATTCTTATCTTGTAATGGATAATCCCTAGTTACAATTTCTAACCCTCCTTTGGCATCAGATGTTGATAAAACTGCAATTTTAGGATCTACAACTCTACCTGCAGCAATAGTTTCTAGAGAGCTTCTATTAACATCTTTATCAGTTCCTCCAGAACTTCCACTGCCTGCTTTAGATGCAGTTGAATCAT
>CAJMOW010000037.1 GCA_905215145.1 uncultured bacterium
TTTTCTTAAGTCATCTAATGATATCTGTGATGTTTCCTGAAATCTCTCTATTTCCATAGCATACCTATAATGATACTTTTCTATATATTCTTTTATTATATCCTTTGTTACTGTTCCTACACTTATACAAAAATATCCTGATGACCACAAATATTGTCCCCAATATCTCTTTTTCAAACTTTTAAATTTCATTTGTAATGTTCTTGATATTTTTCCTTTTAATTGTTGTACCAACTTTGACACTGAGAGACTTGGCGGTGCACTTACTAGTAAATGTACATGTTCTTTCCCTATTGACCCTTTTATTATTGTTACATCCATACTATTACATCATTGTCTTATCAATGTTCTTGCTCTTTTTGCTATTTTATTTTCTAATACTCTATATCTATATTTTGTTGTCAATAATATGTTTTTTTAATAAAAAATGAGTTTTACAACCCATTTTTAAACTTTTTCTATATATTTAACATATTTAGGCTTACCCTTATGTATTACAAAGCAAAAACTTTCTGGTACATCATTTTCTCTTAATTCCGGTATTTTTTGATTTATTTTTAAACTAAATTGATCATTTATACCATTTCCAATCCATATTCCAGTTGAATTATCAACTGTATTTTTATACCAATTATCATATTCAATCGATTTAAATTCATTTATTGAATCTACAATTATAAAATTAATAATTCCTAAATCTTTTGCCTTTATAAATAAGTCTGAATACTTATCTTGATTATCACTACTTAATTTATTTTTAAATGAATTTATCCCAATAATTATGCAATTAAGTGATTTTATATTACTAAATATACTTTTATCATAATTATTTGATTCATATGTTTCATATTGTTGATTTACAAAATTATATAATTTGTCAAAGATTAAATCAAAATTTTTATTTACATATTGATATTTGTTTATATAATTTAAGTCAATTTCGTAATCTTCAGCATTTATTACTAATAATGATTTAAAATTTCTTCTAATCATTTGCTTTATTACATTATTTATAAACTTATTAGTATCATTTAAATCCATAGCTGTTACTAAACTAATATAATTTTTATTTATATTAATTTTTGAACTACTAAGATCATTTTTATTTAGACCTATTAATAATTCATTTTCTTTTAATTTTTCAGAATAAATATTTTCAAAAATAACAGTATTTGGTAGAACTGGAACTTTTTTAGCAACCACATCATATTTAGTACTATAATAATTACATTTTTCCTTAATATATTTTGTTATATTATCTTTATCTGTTGCAAAAGCTGTTTGGAATTCATAAACTGAATCAGTTTTTATAATACCTCTACCAAATATTTTAGCAGGATAGTTTTTATTAACACTTCCAAGAATTGAAACATAATCATCCTCGTTATTTTGTTGTAAAACATATGTAAGCGCAAAATTTTGTTTTAATTTGAATCTTAAACCATTAGGTGTACTTAAGGCGAATATAAAATATATTCCATACTTATTGCATTCCCTAGTTAGCATAGTTAATTCATCCTCAAATTTCTCATATAATTCTTGATAAGATTCGTAATTATTAATTATAATGACTAAATTAGGAACTGATTTTCCACTATTTTTTAAGTAGCTTTGATAATCTCCTCCAAAGTCTGAAAATAGTTTTTTTCTTTCATCTATAATATTTTTAATCATTTTATATAAATTTTCTACTTTGTCTTCTTCTTCTGGTTTTAATATATCGCCAACTATTGGACACTTAGAAAACATGTTTAAAGCACCTGAGCCAAAATCTATAATATAATAATTGATTTCTTCTGGAGTATAATATAGCATAGATGAATATATCAATGTGATGATAAAGTTTTCTTTTCCAGAACCTGTTGCACCATATATAAGTGTATTACCATCATCAGTTAAAGGAAGGGTTAATAATCTTTGTTCTTGATTTGATGGTACATCATATTCACCAACTATTGGATTTACAACAAAATTAACTTTTTGATAATTATATTTGATTGCTAAATCTTCAATTCTAATTTCACGAGGAATTTTTTCTAGCCACAAAGGACGACACTTAATATTTTGTTGATTTGCTATTTCTGATAAATATTTTACAATGTTTAATAATTCTTCCCCATTTGATGCACTAACCTTTTCATTTTTTGGCTTTGTTTCCATACTTTTTACTATATATCCAACAGGATTAATAAAATCTATTGAAGTATCAATCGTTTTATTATATCTTTCTGATGGAATATATTTACCACCAGCCCAAGCTGCCTGTCCAAGTACAAAAACTTCATTATAACCAACTTGAAAATAAAATCTACCAGTTTGCTTTAAAAATGCTGCATCTGGACATTTTATTACTTCATTCGAATCCGACTTATCTTGAACTTTCATACATATTCTAAACCTTGTATTACTCCAAATTTGAGGATCAACTACACCACTTGGTTTTTGGGTAGCTAGTATTAAATGCACTCCTAAGCTTCTTCCGATACGTGCAGTACTTATAAGTTGTTCCATAAACTCAGGTTGTTGATTTTTTAGTTCAGCAAATTCATCACTAATTATAAACAAATGTGATACTGGTTCTTTTACTAAACCTGCTCTATACATTTTTTGATATTTATATATATCAATTGTACTTTCATTAGTTAGTTCTCTGGCTTCATTAAATAAAGCTTGTCTTCTTTTTAATTCAGACTCAATTGAAGATAAACTTCTTTTTATTTCATTAACATCCAAGTTAGTTATTGTACCTACCAAGTGTGGTAATTTAAGTCCTATTGTTTTATTTTCAAAAGCACCAGCTAATCCACCACCTTTGTAATCAATTAGTATAAATTGAACTTCATAAGGATGATAATTAATAGCCATTGACAGTATATAAGTTATTATAAACTCTGATTTCCCACTACCAGTCATACCTGCAATTAAACCATGTGGTCCATGAAATTTTTCATGTAAATCTATTGATATTTTTTCTCCACTTTTTCCAATCCCTACAGGTGCAGATAAATTCATCATAGGATTGCTTTTTTGCCAACGTGCAAGAGCGTTTATTTGTTCAATTTTACCAACATCAAGCATCTCTAAAAATCCGACTTTTTCTGGCATTTTAGAATCTGTTTCAACATCAAATTCAATAGGGATATTGGCAAGTTTTTTTATGCAACTTTCATAATCTATTGGAGTTACTAAATCCACTTTAAATGTAATAACTTCGGCATAATTCTCATTATTATGAAATTCTCCTTGATTTTTATTAATATTAATAAAAGTAGAACATTGATCTGGTAAATTTGTTATTTTATTATCCAAAATAAATAACATAAATCCATAATTTTTCTTGCTTTTTAAAATTTTTTTAATCACTTCATAATCTCTTACTTTTCTGAATGAATCTGTTATTATTAAATATGTTTTATCACTATTAGTAATTATTGGTTCTGATCCCATTTTTTCTTTTCTGAGTGCAAATACTCTATCTAAATAATAACAAATTTCTTGATATTCATCATTGTTTGTAGCAAAAAATCTTGTTTTTCTATCATCTGAAAAACAATGTGGAGCATTTTTTAAAAATTTCCATTGCTCTTCTTTTTCTTCATCAGTAAGAATTATTATTTTTAAATCTTCATAACTATGAAATGCTAATAGTTGAAGTATGAGTCTTTTCATATATTCATTTGATATTTGATCATCGCCAACTAAACCACTTATAAAATGATCATAAATCGAATATACTATTGGAACATTCGATAATAATTTTGGTTCATTTCCAAGTTTTGAAACCATATCTTTTAGGTTATCTTCTACCATTGAAAAATGATCTTCAGGATATTTAATATCAATTTTCATTGGAATTTGACCTATTCCTATATTTATTTTTAAAAAATCTGAATCCTCTATTCTTCTTTGCCATAAAGTAACATATCTATTTAATATTAATTCCTGTATTTCACTTATTTCTGGGAAGTTATTTATTAAAATGTTTTCCTGTTCTTGTTTTGCAGATACAATGACTTTTCTTTTTTCTTCTATGTATGCACTATATTTTTCTTGTCTTAATTTTTCTTCTTTTTTTCTTTGTCTTTTTTCATATTTTTTTGTAAATATTGGCCATATAAACATACTTGCAAACATAGCACCACATACGATTAATGATGGTGTAGCATTTGCCCATGTACTCTGACCATTTAACACGCCACTAATAGCAGTATAGCCAGTCACAAGTGATGTCATTGACATTGTGATCATAGGGCCTATAGTTAGTAATAAAGGATTATTTTTTTCATCATTTTTACTTGGTGGAGCATCTACTTGTAAAACAAGTGGTTTTATTGTTTTTATAAATCTTGGTGTTTTATGAAAATATTCTTTTTCATCAAATAATTGATATTCTATTTCTTCATCCGATTCTTCAAAACCTATTAATTGTTGTAATAAATTTGATGGTAATAGCTTTACTGAACTATTAAAAATATCATTTACATTTACACCAATATATGGTATTAAGTTTCCATTGTTATCATCTATCAAAACATAAACCATTTTTAACCCCATGATAAATATAACATCGCCTATTTTAATTTCAGTTTGATTTAAAACTCTAGTATTATTAACATATATTCCATATTTTGAATTGTTATCATATACATATACTTTATTATTTACTTTTTTTATTATTGCAATATCCCCATCCAGCAATGTATAATTAATTATTGTATTTGGCCCATTACCAATTAATAAGCCAGAATCTAAATACTAACTTATTTCATAATAATTATAGTTTGTTGATACATTTGAACAATAAATTAAGAATGTAGAATTTTCAATATCATTTTTTATCATATAAAAATTATTTTTTTCTAAATAAATGTATTGTTCTATTATGCCATTATTTATGCAATAAATTTCTTTATTACTGACTAGTTTCCATTTACCATTTTCTGCCTCAATTGACATTATATTTCTTTTTATACCATTTGAATCTGTCCCAGTTATCCAGAAACTGCCATCTACTTTCTCTGGTAGAATTATATTTTGAATATTTTTAACTATTGATACTCTCATTAATTTTCCCCTTTTTATATTACCAGCAATATAAAAATAGATTTTATTTGCCAGTTTCTAAAACTTTTAGTAATCTTTCTTTAAAATTTTTTTCTTCGTCATCTATATAACCTAAATAATATATTTTTTCTATGTCACTATGATTAAATAACAATACTTGCTCTGTTGATATAACACCCTCTGGATATAAGCATCCAGAATAATCATAAACTTTTTCTTTATCTTCATTTGGTACTGTACAAAATCCTGTTACCATCACTCTTTTTGTACCACCTTTTAACATAACAACACTACCTATTGGTAAATATTTTTCCATAATTTCCTCCTATTTATTATGCTTTGATATTACTTTCTATTGTTGATAATAACAAAGTCATTTCAGTTTCATAATTGTCTATTTTTGATTTTGTTTGTCGCATCTTCGTACTAATTGATAAAATTTCAGATGGTGGCAAAGTTGGATTTATAGTAGCTTCCAAATTTTTATATTCGATTTTTGCTTCATTGATTTCATTTTGAAACTGAACATATTTTTTCATTTGTTCAACCACTTTAATATAATCACTTATTTTTGTTTCTAATTTTTTATAGTCTATATCATATAGTTCTTTAAATGCTATATTAAATTTTTTCTTTGCTTCACAATTCCAAGCATTTGAATTTGATAAAATTGATTCAATAGAACTTTTATTATAACTTTTTAATTTTTCCTTGCATAATTGTAACCCTGAACTTAAAGATATTAAATCTACGTTTTCAAATGCCATACTACTTGCCTCTATAGTCAAATTCAGAGTGAAAACTTGTAGATTTAGTTTGACTTTCTATTTTTTTATCGATATTTTCATAGTTTTCAACAACACTTAATATATATTTTGTACTATTTTCTATATCAAGAATTAATTTATCATATTCTGCAAGAAATGATTTCAATTTCCTACAATAATATTCTTGAGAATCACTTTTCCATGAAGCTTCAAAATTAATTTGCTTAATTGTATTAATTTTTGACTCTATATCATTTTTGATTTTTTTTAGCTCATTGCAATTATCTTTTACATCATTATAAGAAATTTTCATTCTATCAACCTCTTTTATTTAATTGTCTTATAGCAAGAAATATTATCTACAATATCATATAATGTTACAACATTAAATATATATATACCATACTGCCTCAAACACTTGTTATATTTTTTTAAATTTTCTTCATGATTTTCACGCATTTTTTTTATGGTAGAATTTGAATCTACGCCTGTCCATGATTTTTCTAATTTTTGTAATACGTTTTCATATTCTTTTGCACAATCATTTAATTCATTAGCTATTTTTAATATTTTCTTTGCATCTTTTCTCATGTTTCCAATATTTGCATTTATCGAACTCAAATAGTACCCCTTCTTTCACAAACAAATATCATTAAAAAATAATATTCATTTGTCAAAGAATCAAAAAGACTCTTTTAGTTTTTTTGAGAAAATTGAGCTTTAATTTTAGCATCAGCTGCTTTGTAATTACTAACAACTCTCTTAAGATAATCAGAGCAATCAGAAACTGCTTTTGAAAATTCTGGAAATTTTTTGCTTAGAATATCAAATTGTTCTTTTGTTGTTGATGCTGCACTACCACTCCATACACCATCATCACCAACTTTAGCAAAATAAGCTTTTACTTTATTTAAAGTATCATTCATTTGATTTGAATAACTTTTTAAATTTTCAGCATATGTTTCCATTTTCTCATATGATAATTTTGATTTATCCATGTTATTTTTCCTTTCTATTTAATTGTGTTATTTCTTGAAACTTCTTCATAAGCATTTGCTACTGAAGTTAAGAAATTGCTTATACTTGAGATTGTATTGTACAAATCTTTCATAATTTTTGCTTGATTTGCAACTTCATTAGAATAGCTAGCTGCATCTGTTCCTTCCCATGCACTTTTTAAATCTTCATTTATTTCATTAACTTTTGACAATTTTGAATTAAATTCTTCTGCTTGATTTTTGATATTGTTAGCCAATGTTCTTGTTTCTTGAAAATTAATATTTAAATCCATACCATTCACCTCCCTATTTTACATATTAATTATACATCTGTAATTGTTTTTTTGTCAACGAAAAAACAAAACTATAAAATCTTACAAAAAAATTCATTTAAAATATCTGTTACTTAATAATCTTACTATTTGTATCATCACTTACCAAAATATATGTACTATTGATATCTTCTAATATTAATTCTTGATAAATGTTTACTGCAGTTTTCTCATCATAATCTAAATCCTTTAATATTTCTAGTGCAATATCCATACTTATATCAGAAAAAAAATTATGATATTTATCTGTTACTATTTTATATAAAGAAGTATATTTATTATATTCTTCCCCTTTGCTATTTTTGATTTTCATCAAAATTTTTTCAATAATTTTTTTATGCATAATTTTCATATAATTTATTACTCCTATCTTTTACGGATAAACAGATATAGTCTTTAATATATTTATATCATCAATATTTTCTCTTAATTGAAAATCACCATTGCCATATTTTACTAAATACATTATCTCGTTACCCTCTCGGTACATAACAATATCAACCATACTATTGTTATCCGTAATTGAAATTTGAACTTTTGTATCTCTTCCAAATATTTTTGATGCGTAATTTTGTAATACTGGGTAGGCTTCAATTGCACTTTCATTTTTGGAATTAAATACCTTCATAAAAGTATCAACTTTCTGTTGACTATTACTAGTTGTACTAGAATATGTCGAAATTAAATCATTAAAATCTTTATTATATTGGGATTCTGAATATCCTATTTCTTTATCAACCTCAGATATATCTTTTCCGTTAATTGATAATTGACTTTTTGCAGATAATTCTTCAACTGTTTTTTTATAACCTTGTTGATTTAGTCCACTATAGAATTCATCTTTTGAAGCAATAATAAACCCACCAGTTTGTAAACCATATTTTGAATTTGCGAGATCGGTTCTACCTATTATATTTTCAGTCCCATCAGCAATTAAAACTTTGTCTCCAAAATCAACTACTACGTAATTATGTGTTAATTCAGCATTTGTAGTAGTACGTATGCTTATTCTATTTTTATCAATTCCTGACATTTCTAATAACTCTGAATACATTCTTGACCAATCACTACAAACAACGTTACTATTTACTACATTTGAAACATCCGTTTTTTTATAATACCATCCTTTGACTTCACTTAAAAATGACTCAGAATTTGTATGCAATCTAAAATAATTACTTGTAAAAAATGAATCTGAATAAGTAACTGATTGATTGAGTTTTAAATATATAGCTCTCATTTTGGTTATATCGTCTGCATCTACTGGTATATTTTTTATAATTGATTCTATTAAATTATTTTTATTAAAATCAATTTGGTTAAGGAATTTCGAAAACTCATTATTTACTTTTTTGGAATCAAATATTTTAGCGTTAGTTTCCTTTATGGCTGTTTCATATAAATAATCATTTTTTATTTTATTTACAAATGATTTATCAGAAATTTTTTTATTTAGTTCTTTCCCCATTTGAGTGTTTTCATAATTTCTATAAATATCTTCACTTACTGCTTTATAGCTATATTTTCCATTTTCCTCAGTTAAAACAAAATACACTTTTTCCATTTTTGTACTTGGGCTTGCAATAAATGAACCATCATATGATATTGCTGCATCAGCTTTATATCTTACTTTCAATTTAGAACTATTAATAATAGAATCATCAGGTTGAATTTTTACTGCAGTTGTTTTTAATGGAAGCTTATCTAAATTTGTTGCATATGCACCAACATCTGGAACACCATAAAAAAAGAATGATTTTGAGTTACCATATGAACTTATAATATCTGAACCTTTAATTTTTCCACTGTTAATTATTGAATCTAAATTTTTCTCTCCTGTAAAATGATATAATCCGTTCTTTCTAATTTCATCATTTAATCCTTCAAAATAATTTGTGCTTTTATAAGAATATTTATCAATATTAGATTTTAATCTGGCAAAAATAGTTATTGCTTTAGATTCAATCTTATTCGAAATCTCAGTAATTTTAGCTTTAACTGTAGGTTTGTTTTTTAAATTTATATCTGTATTTTTTTCTATTGATTTTAAATTATTGTTATCTGCCATATTTGAATTTTTAATATTTAAATTAGTTTCATTTTTAGAAGAATTTAATTTTGATGGCAAATCTATTCCTTCCGAAATAGCTGATAAAGCTCCTGCTAACAATGAATTTGATAATACTGAACTCCAACCACCTGTATTTTCAAACATTTTTCCGAATTTTTCAAAATAACTAGCATTTTTATCAAATTCTACATACTTGCCTGTTTTTGAATCTACATATCCTTTTGCATAAAATGATTGCAAAAACGGATCTACAAATGTTGATGTTGCGCCATCTATTGAATCAAAGGTCACATTTGTTGCAGATATTAATGCTGATTTGACAAATGGATTTGCTATGCTAGAGAATACTTTTGTGGATACTGCATTTACATTTGCACCTGCAAAGAATTGAGCTGCATCTATCATTGCTCCTGCTGCTCCTATGCCTTTCGCACTTTCAAGACTTGCTCCATTATTTAAAGCTTCTTCCACATGACTTCCAAAACTTGATGTCATAGTTACTCCTGCCCCTATCGCTGAGGCTACAACACCAGATGCACCAGCTCCTCCTGTTACAACTGTTGCAGCTATTGCGGGTGCCACATACCCTAAACCATTTCCAACGCCCCTTGTTATATCAAATGCTGCTCCTGAACTATCTTTTAATGATTTTCCTATAGAATTTGTTTCATAAAATGAATCAAAAAAATCTTTTACATGTTCAGTTTTTATTTCTTTTATTAATTTTTCTTTAGGACAATACTTACTAAAGTATCCGTCATCTATATATTCAAATTCGAACCCTAAACTTTCCACTTCATTTTTTGTATCTTCCAACCACTCGGTAAACGAATCTGTAGTTTCTCCATTTGCTTTAATATAAAATCCCG
>CAJMOW010000038.1 GCA_905215145.1 uncultured bacterium
TTACACACCATTTATTAAATCTAAATTTGATAATAAAGAAATTAATTATGATAAACAAATTAAAGATTTAGATAAACAACTAGATAGAATAAAAACTGCATACATTAAAGGAATTATGAAATTAGAAGATTTTGATAAAGAGATTAAACATATTGAATTTCAAAGAAATGATATAATTAAAAAAATGCAAGAACAAAAACAATATGAAAATTTAAGTTTTACAGTTGATGATTTACTTATCTTACAAGATAAACATAATATTGATATATTTGTTAAACCTGAAAAGTTTTTTGCTAATATATACGGTTGGTTAAACTTACCTAGAGAAAATAAACAAAGAATAATATCTACTTATATTGATAATTTAGTAGTAGAAAGAAAAAGCGATAAAACTATAATTAAAGAAACACATTTTAGAACTAGTTTCTTACTTGATTTAATTAATTATAATCAAAAATATGGATTACCTTTAAATTGGTTCCTATTTGAAGATAATTATGGTTACCCATTACCTATGAATAAAGAAATAAAAACAACTGAACAAGCACAAAATTACTTTAATAAACTAATAGAAATGCTTGGAAGTAATTATAAATTAAATTACTATGAAGTTATACCAGATGAAGATTTTAGTGACATTAGTTTTATATCTAATGTTGATATAGAAAAAATAGTTAGAATAATCTTAATTAAAGATAATAAAAAATATAAAGATGATAAATTAAAACTAGGCATTATAACTATTGATTTAAGTGATATAAAAGCCCCTAATGGAGAACAACTTTATAAAGGCTTCTTTGAAAAATTTAAGGAGATGAGTAATAATGAGTTATGCAATATTTAGAGTAGAACCTATAAATAAATTAAAAGATTTAGGACAAATAGGTGCCCATAATACAAGAACTAAAGAAGCATATAAATCTAATCCTGATATAGATAAAAGTAAATCAATTAATAATATACATCTTGTCCCACTGTTAAATAAAGACTACTATAATTCTTATATGAATTTAGTTAAAGACTATGAAAAACAACACAATGAAAAACAAAAAACTGAAAGAGACAATAGAAAAAAAAGTTTTAATCAAATGTTAGATGATTCTAATAGTGTTATTGCCGATGAACTACTATTTACTAGTGATAAAGATTTCTTTAAGGATATGACTAAAAATGAAATAGTTAAATGGGCTAATTGTTGTATGGATTTTGTTTATGAAGATATTGGGTATGAGAAATGGCAAGTATTAAATGCAACAATACATTTAGATGAAAAAACACCACATTTGCATTGTGTAGTTGTTCCCTTAATTAAAAAATATGATAAACGAAGTGATAAAGAAAAATGGACTATATCTAAAAAACATTATATGAAAGATAAAAATTATTTATCTACATTACAAGATAAATACCACGAAAGAATGATTAGTAATGGTTATGATTTAGATCGCGGTATTAAGAATAGTGATAATGAACACATTGATATAAAACAATATAAAAAGATTACTAGAAAACTAAATATAGAACTAACTTCTAAAAATGAAAAGTTAAATAAATCTATGTTAGAGTTAGAACAAAAAATGGAATCTAACAAAGAAACCGTTTTTGATAAAGAATATGTAAAAGTTAAAAAAGATACTTTTGGCTCTATGAATAAAGTTATAGAACAAACTAAAAAAGTTATGGAAATACAACCTAAAATCCAAAAAGTTTATAAAGAAGTTGATGAGTATGCTAAGTCCTATAAATACCTAGAAAAAGAAAATGAAAATATACAAAAAGAAGTAAAATACTTGAGAATTAAGAATCAAAAACTAGAGAAAGAAAATGATAATCACATTTCATACATAAAAGCCATTTTAAAAGCAATTAAGAACTTCTTTAGACATTTACTACAAATTGGTAATGATAAAACAAAAGAAGCCACTACAAACGAAATAAAAGATTATTATAATAACAATGATTTTGATAAAGATTATATTTATGATATCGCAATAGATACTACAAAAGAAGATGAATTATTTGATTATGCTGATATTGATAAATTTTATACTAAAGATAATAATTTTGATGATTTAGAAAGATAAAAGTATGATAAAATATAGAAAAGGAAGTGAATAATATATGAAAGAAAAAATAAAAGAAGAATTGGAAAAATTAGTAGATGAAGGTACTAAATTAGTTAAGTTAATTGTATCAGATAAAAATGATTTTACAACTATGAACAAATATCAAAAATGGTATAGTCAATCAATGTTAATTATAAAACAATTATTACCCGAGCGTTTTGAAGAATTTAAAGAATGTTATAAATTAGATAAAAGGAAGATACTTGATCCAAGCACATATAAATTGTTTGATTACTTTTCCGGTATATCAGTTACCAGAGGTGGAAGTTCTTGCTTTGATACGAAATCAGTAGCATATACTCAAATATCTATTCAACTTAATATTTTAGATTCAGTAAGAAAAGTGATTGATAGTTCTCTATCGGACGTTAGAGGAATTTTAGAGGCAGAATTATTTGATAGTGAATTGGATTCAGCAAAACACTTATTAAAAAATGGATATTTAAGAGCATCAGGAGCAATATGTGGTGTTATATTAGAAACTCATTTCTCTAATATAGTTAAAAACCATAATTTGAAAATTACTAAAAAAGATTTAAGTATTAATGATTATAATGAATTGTTTAAACAAGAAAAAATTTATGATACAATTAATTGGAGATTTATTCAACATCTTGGAGACATAAGAAATCTTTGCGACCATAAAAAGCAAAGAGAACCATCAAAAGAAGAAATAGATGAATTAATAAATGGTACAGATAAAATTATAAAAACAATTTTTTGATAATCCAAAGGAGTAACACACTACGCTATTGGCAGAGCCAATAACGGTGTGAAAAAGGGATTTTCCCTTTTTAAACCCTTTTAAGCATAATTTTAGCAAGGCATAAAGCCAAGTAAAATTATGTTTTTATTTCAAAACTTCGTAATGAAAATAAAAAGAAAAGCCTATTGTCACTTTCATTGCTTACGCAACAAAACGTGACATGGCTTTTTAAATATTATGAATTTCCTTCTACTACTCTAAATAATTTTATTGAATCGTAATCAAGTAAAACTGTTTTACCTGTTTCTTGTTTCTTTTTGTAATCATTAGGAACAATAGTTGTAGCAGTTTTTGATTGTCCTGCGTTTAGTGTGCCAGATAACATAACATCTTCAACATATACAGGTTTATTATTTTTATAGAATACAACCGAAACACTTCTTGGGATAAATTCTGATTTACTAGAATTATTAGTAATTTTTAATGTGATTGTGCTATCTTCAACTGAATATGAATATGAAAAGTTTTCTTTATATTCTGATATTTGTTTTGCAAAACTTTCTTTATATTCTTCATCTGTTGTGATTTTTACTTCAGTTTTAGCCGGTACATAGAATTTAGATGTATCTTCGCCTGGAAGGTCAAAACCAAATACTACCTCATTACCTTTTTCTAACATATTAAATCTTTGATTAGTAGACCCCCAAATACTTACTTTGTTATTATTTTCATCATAATAACTAATATCCATATAACCTGAACCTATAGTTTCACTATTTTTATTAGTAACACTTACGATTAATTGTCTTTCACCATTAGAAATGTATGTTTTAACTTCTACTTCTTCTGGTGCATTAACTGTAATGTTATTTGCTTTACTATCATCTCTACCGGTAGCATTACTACCACATCCTGTAGCAACTCCTAACATTAGAATTCCACACATTAAACTTAAAATTATTTTTTTCATTAAACTTCCACCTTTCATTTAAAAACTAGTATAAACCAAGAAATTATTGAACATAATAAAGTCATAAGAAAAAATGACTTAATCCAATGATTTTTTGCGGTAGTCCATAAATTGCCACCAAGTTCTGCTTTTTTTGGATTACTTATAAAGTATAAATCTACTTCATCACCAAATTTATTAAAACTAATAAATTTTCTTCTATATGTCTTCCCATTGTAACTATACTCATAGGTAGCCATTTTCTTGCCAGTATCACGATAACCAAATTGAGTATTATATTCTTTAATATCATGTTCCTTTATAAGTTTTGCTTTGACTACATGACCTTTTTTTATTGCTTCTTCAAATAATTTTTTCTTTTGAGTAGGATGGTACATAATTTTTTTTAAATACACAAATATTGGTGTTATAAAAATAGATATCGTAAAACCAAAACAAAATGCCAAAATTAAATTTGCAATAACTTCTTGATTCATAACTAACTTCCTCTCTATTATTAATTTTAACATATTTTTGACATATTTAATCAGAATTTATGTAAATTTTGTGAAAAATGTGATATATTTATATCAGTTAGTAGTTATTACTACCTATAAATTTATACCTAGTGGTTGTTATACTTCCACCAAAAGGGCTCCAATTGATAGGAAACGCGAACTTTTATGGTTCATTTTTTTTATTAAAATCATTTATTTTTTTAAATCTTTTTCATATAAATTCCTATAATAATTGCACCTTTTTAATAGTTCTTCATGAGAACCACTATCAATTATCATTCCATCATTAATTACAAATATTTTATCAGAATCAATTATTGTTGAAAGTCTGTGAGCAATAGTTAATATTGTACATTCTTTTAAATTATTAATTGCTTCTTGAATTTTACTTTGAGTTTCATTATCTAAAGAACTTGTTGCCTCATCAAGTAATATTATTTCTGTTTTCATTAATAAAGCTCTAGCTATTGCTAATCTTTGAATTTGTCCTCCAGATAAAGTAATTCCATTTTCGCCAATTATTGTCTCATATTTATTAGGCAATGACATAATAAAATCATCAATACAAGCAAGTTTACACGCACTTCTAATTTCTTTTATACTTGCAGTATTTTTAGCTAACAACAAATTATCTTTAATTGAAAAATTAAAAATATATGGATGTTGAGATATTATCGAAATATTATTTCTTATTGTTGAGGCAGTTAAATCATTTATATTATAATTATCTAATAAAACTTCACCCTTATTCACACAATATAGTTTAGTAATTAAATTAAATATAGTAGTTTTACCAATTCCACTTTTTCCAACAAAAGCAACTTTTTCATTAGATTCTATTTTAAAATTCATGTTTTTTAATATTTTAGTTTCATTGTAACCAAATGTAACATTTTTAAAATGTATATTTCCTTTTAACTTTTTAATTTCTATGTTACCAAATTGTTCTTTCTTAAATTTGTCACTTTCAATTATTTCATATATTCTTTGAGCAGCTATATTAAATTTTTTATTGTATTCTGTTATTTGAACAATGCCTGTTAATAGATCTTTTATCTTATATTGATAGTTATAAACTATAACAAATGTAGGAATTGTTAGAAATGAATACTTATATAAAAAACAACCTATTATTATAAATCCAAAATCTGAAAATGTTCTAATATTACTCTCTAGGTAAGTATAAAATCTTCTAATATTCATTATATTTATCTGTTCATTAGTTGTTTGTTTAATCTTATCAGCTGTTTGTTTTAAAATTGCATTACTTGCATTTAATACTTTAATATCCCTTATTCCTCTAACTAATTCACTTGTTAATCCTGTTTTATTTTCTTGTATAGCTTTTAGTTCTTTTTGTATTTTATACTGTTTTTCCAAACTTTTTCTATTTATTAAAAAAACAATTATTGAACTTAAAATAGCATATACAAATAAATATTTATTTAATATGAAAACTGTAATTAAAACACCTATATTTGTTATGATATACGATATCCAATATGTATATTCCATAAATAAACCTGCAATATCTTGTGTATCTTTATTTAACCTGTCAATAAATAATCCTGATGAATTTTTATTAATTTCTTCAATTTCTAAATTAAGTATTTCCTTAGCAAGCGATATTTGAATATTAGTTAATGTTTTTTGATATATTTTCTCATAAAAAAATCCCTTAAAATAAATAGTTATATGAAGCAGTAATTCAACAAATAAAACAGATAAAGAAGAAAGTATTAATTGGGCAATAATGCCATTTGTAATATTTAGTATAATTTTTGCAGATAGTAGGGGAATAATCGCACTTATAATAGCCTCTATCACACTAACAAATCCATAACCAAATAAATTTTTTTTAGAAGTTTTTATGTATTTCCAAGTTTTTTTTACATTAATATTAAAATTTGTACCTTTTAAATTCATATTATTTACCTCTTTACAAATTAAGTCATTATTTTCCTTTATTATAACATTAATTGAAAATATAAATATAGTATTTTTATATAAAATAGAAAGAGAAAATTTAAATAAAAATTTCCAAGTTATTATATAAAAAACTTTACTCTTTTTTTTTCGACAAAAAAAATGTATAATAGATGTACGGAGGTAAGTTATGATAAATGGAGTAAAACTACCTAAATATAAATCAATTTCAAAAACCAAAAGAATAGGATTTTATAATAAACCAAAATATGTTTATGTACCACTTGTAAGTGGCAAAGATACAGATATAACAATAACTGTAAAAAAAGGTGATTATGTTTATAAAGGAAGCGTAATTGGAAGACGTAAAGGAGATTATAAAATTTCTATTTGTTCAAGTATCAGTGGTACAGTCATAGATTACGTTCAAAGAACAATCTCAACTGGAGAAAAAGCAAAATGTGTTGTAATAGAAAATGATTTTAAAGAAAAAGAAGAAATAAAAGAAGTAGTAAATAAAAAAATAAATCAATATACAAAAGAAGAATTTTTAAAAACATTAAAAGATTGTGGAGTAGTTGGAATGGGTGGCAATGAATTTCCAACTTATCTAAAGTACAAAACAAATGAGAAAATCAATACATTGATAGTTAACTGTACAGAATGTAGTGCATATTCAACAAGTGATTATGTTTTATTACAAGAACGTAGTGAAGAAATATTGGAAACTATAGATTCAATACTAGAAATAAATGAAATAGAAAATGCAGTTATAGCGGTAAAAAAAAGTGATACTGAATTAATAAATTTACTAAATTCATTTATTGGTACATACTTAAAAGTAAAAATAGTTACAGTACCAGATTGTTACCCTATAGGTTGGGAGAAAAATTTAGTAAAATACGTTTGTAAAAAAACTTATAACGTAAATCCAATTGAAGTAGGTATAGTAGTTAATAATGTATCAACTATATACGCAATATTTGAAGCACTAAAATATCATAAATCATTATGTGAAAGAATAATAACATTCACAGGAAATGGTATAAAAAGGCCACAAAATGTTTATGTGAAAATAGGTACACCTTTATATGAGATAATAAATAAAATTGGAACAAACATAAAAGAACCTAAAATAGTAATTGGTGAACCAATGATGGGTAATTACGTAAAAGAAGAAGATATAGTTGCTACTATTGATACAAATTGTGTAATAGTTCTTAATGAAATTCCAAAAGAAATAGAAGAAGAATGTATAAGATGTGGAAAATGTACAAAATATTGTCCAGCTAAAATATCACCAGTCTTGATAAAAGATAATAAAAATAATAAAGAAAAATTAAAAAAACTTCATCCTGAAAAATGTATAAAATGTGGTTTATGTTCATATATATGCCCATCAAATATAAAACTAAGGGATATTATAGAAAAGGTGTGTGAGAAGTAATGGAAAATGTAACAGGACCTTTTATTCATACGAAAAATACTAAAGAAAAAATAAAAAAAAGTATATTAATTTCATTACTACCATTGATTTTATTCGCATTTTATAAAAATGGTATAGTTTTATTCTTTTCTGGCAAAGTAGGATTTATAGATAGTATATATCCATTATTGTTAATTTTTATATGTATGATATCAATGTTTATATTTGACATTTTATATACTATGATACTACGTAAAGATAACGTTAATATAAAAAAATATATTAAAACTTCATATTCATTTATACCAGGTATTATACTAGGTTTAATTATTCCGATTAAGACACCAATAATTATAATTATATTGTCCTGTTTTATATCGGTAACCATAGATAAAGTACTTAATAAAATAACAAATAAAAACATTCTTAATACAGTTGCACTATCATTTTTGGTAATAGCAATATTTTCAATATTAAATGGTGGTTATAGTTATTTAAATTCATATGAAGCTACTAAGTATAATAGTGCTCCAATAGAAAATACTACAATTACAGATTTCTCATATGAACAAAACATTAAACAATATGGCTCATTAAAACAATTCTTTGTAGGTAATGTACCAGGTGGAATAGGTGAAGTAAGTATACTATTTACTATAATTGGTTTTTTATACTTAATAATGAAAAAATCAATAAAAAATATAATACCAGTAACAATATTTATAACTCTATTTTTAGGACTAAGTTTAACAGCATTTATAAACAATTTAGATATATATTTTGTTATATTTAATTTATTTACAGGATCAATAATATTTTCATCAATATATATTTGTTCAGAAATGACTACAACGCCAGTTACAAAATTTGGTCAAATATTATATGGAATAATTGTTGCTATACTAACCATTATATTTAGATTCATAATACCATTTGGTGATATATTTTTAGCAACCATAATAGCTGACTTATTAGTACCAGTTATAAATAATCTTTGTATTTAGAAAACAAGTAAAAAAAAACAAGATTTCAATTCTTGTTATGCTTCAATATTTTTACTTGTTTTTTTTAATGATCTCAATTCTCTAGCTGAGATTCTGATAGATTCACCATTATCTAAAGTGATTTTTTGCAAATTTGGTTTTTGTGCATGTCTTGTAGCATTACAAGCATGACTTCTTCTATTTCCAAATAAAGGTTTTGATGATGTAACTTTTTTAGCCATACTTTCCTCCTTAATAAAATTTCTATGCCATATAACTTTATCATATAATTAAAAATAAGTCAAATAAATTAAACAAATGTTTAAAAAAAATCTAATTTATAGTAAAATTATAATGAGGTGATAAACATGTATACACCATTATATATTAAAACAGATAATTCATTATTGTCTAGTTTAATAAATATTGATGAACTAATAAAATATGCTTTAAAAAACAATATTAGCTCACTTTCTATTACAGATAACAATATGTATGGAGTAATAGAATTTTATAATAAATGTATAATAAATAATATTAAACCTATAATAGGTTTAGAATTAACAATAGAAAATAAAAAAATAATTTTATATTGTATAGATAATAATGGTTATAAGAACCTAATAAAGTTATCCACAATAAATAGCGAAAAAACTATAGATTATGATAATTTAAAAAAATATTCAGCTTCACTTATATGTATAGTTTTATATAAAGATATGGATATATATGAAACCTTAGAAAAAATATATGAAAAAATATATATAGGATATAAAAATGAATTTGAGTATGAAAAAATCCAAAACACAAATAAAGTATATATAAATCAAATATGTTATTTAAATGAATTTGATGATATATATTTAAAATATTTAACCGCAATTAAAAATTCACAATTAATAGAAAATGTTGAAAATGTGTTAATAAATAATAATTTAATTCTAGAAAAAGATTTGTTAAAATTAAATTTCGACTTAACAAATAATTATGAAATAACAAAAATGTGCAACATAAAAATAGAACATGAAGATAACTTGATTCCAAAATTCAAATGTCCAGATTCATTAGATTCATATACGTATTTAAAGAAATTATGTATAGATGGATTAAAAAAAATATTTGGAAATACAGTAAATAAAATATATGTAGATAGATTAAAAAAAGAACTAGAAATAATAAATAAAATGGGTTTTTGTAATTACTTTTTAATAGTTTGGGACTATGTTAAATATGCAAAAGAAAATAGTATATTAGTTGGTCCAGGAAGAGGAAGTGCAGCATCATCTTTAGTAGCGTATGTTTTAAACATAACAACCATAGATCCA
>CAJMOW010000039.1 GCA_905215145.1 uncultured bacterium
AAAGTATTACAATAACTTGTTGTCCATTTGAATTTTCAAATGTAACTTTACATGTATTCATATTTAATTTCTTTTATAGGATTTAAGTTAAATGATGATGGCGTTACTTTAATGGTATTATCTAAAAGAAGATTTTTAGATAGACTCTCAGGAGGATATAAATAGCATTTAATTTTGTTTTGATTGAGTAATGAATTATAAAAATGTGCACCAAATGCAATTTTACCCCAATCTAAATCTTGTTGAAGTAAATATTCAAATGCATCTTCACTATATTTTTCTTTTGATCTACCAGATGGCATAAGAGGTAGTAACACAAAATATAATACTGCATATTTAAATTCTTTATAAATATCTAAGAATTTATTAACACTTTCAATATCTTTAATAATATAGTGAATATTAATATTTGTATTCCCAAAAGCATCTAATTTATATATAGCTCTCCTCCATGCTTTACTAATATGTTCTGACCACTCATTAGCAGAAACAGCAACTCCTCCAACAAAACGAGAGGTATAGTCAAGTATTTTAGTACTAAGATCAGAGTCTTCTGCTATAGTAATACCGTTCGTTGTATAGTTTGGAACAATTCCTAAGTAAAACAACGTTTCAAGAAATTCACAGAAGCTTTCGTGCAAACTTGGTTCGCCTGTTGACGTTGGCGACAGTAATATTTCTATTACCACAGAGTACATTTTCATCCTATAAAGGATGTCGCGCCCTTCAAAGTTTTATATTCTTCGTTAGAAGGTTCATCCATACTCGTTACACTACTTTAACATATTACCTTTAAAGTTAGCACGGTGTTACCATATCACTTCTGACTTAGGTTTCACCGTTAGCCTCATTAGAGACCTCCGAATTTATTTCTTCGGATTGGCGCGATTCAATACCAGAATTACTTCCAGTATGGGCGATTTCGTATTTAATTTGATAAGTATATTTTGAAATAGAAGTTAAAGATTCAGAAATTAATCTACTAAATGCTTGTCCAAGACGAATTTTATTTTTGCTTAAATATTCGCGAATACATTTTTTAGAAAAAGACCGATAAAGTAAATCATTATTGTTATATATAGAATATACATAAACTGAAAAATCATTATGATGCCTAAACGTATATGGACCTTTCCCATTTATTTTTTCTCGCATCTGTTTAGAAATATTATGCGAAATCATTCCGTATTTTTCTGATGCAGCTTCAAGCCCCTTTACAACATCTACCAATTCTCCAGACATATTGTATACATCAACTGTATATCCACGGCATTCTCTACTTTTCTCAATATTTAATCGTTTATCTTCATCTGATATTGTAACTCTATTTTTGGCTATAATATCTAACGAATCTCCATGATAAACAAAAATATGTTTTTTAGGTAATGTTAAACCTTCGCAGCAATTTTTGATTGTATTTCGTCCACAACAATATTTACGGTTAGCTTCTCTAATCGATCCAATAGTTTCAATAAATTCTCCTTCTAAAGTATAAACGTCAATAGATTTCCCTCGGGCGCTAGTTTGAATTTTTTTCAGTAATTGTTTTTGTTCTTCAGTCATAGGAACATTTTTGTTTCACGCAGACTTACCTTTATTACTTTCTGAAATTTTTTGTCGTTTTTCTTCTGAACAAGGAGTATTAATTGTACCTATTCCTCCTTTAATTACATTATATCCAATAGACTGATCATAAGATTTAAACTTTTGGATATAATCTGTTTCTAAATCTCTTAATACTCTAATATCTTTTGGTACTTCTTTTAAAACTTCTATAATTTCAAACTTGAAATTTTCTTCTCCGTATTTAGTAAACGCGTTTTGTAGATGATAATTCTCATGTTTACCTAAACGAAGTAATCTTCGATGTTCATAAAGCCTTTTTCTTAAGTTTACTGACGATCCTATATAAAACTTATTATTAATAGTATTGAGGATCCTGTAAATTCCACATTGTATCATAATATATTTATTTTTATTATAATACAAAAATAGGCAGTATTTACACTACAACCAAATATACTTATAAATTAATACTAAAATTATTATTCACCAATTGCCACTTGAAATGGCCTTTCATTTTCTGTCATTTGTCCAAAAAAGAATTTAGCCTTTTCACAAATATCGGTATAGTTTACTCCCGAACTTTTAGCACTAACATAACACATTGGACAATTAAGATTACACTTAGTATTAATTCCAATATCATAAAACTCAGGATAATCAAGTTCACTAGCTTGTCCTGTTCCTAATCGGAGTGTTTTGAGATTATACCATATTGCATTATAATTTTTATCTGGAAATACTCTTCTCTTAATTCCCCAACTTGTCCAATCTTTCATAATTTAATCTCCTAAATAATATCTAATTTTATAATTTGCTTTACCTATTTTCTTATTTAAAATTCCTTCAAAACCAGAAATATAAAACTCTTTTACGGAATTCTTACAATAAGGATAATCTACTTCAATCCATTTATCTGGCAATTCTTTATAAAACTGACTTTTTAGTTCTGATTCTTCGATGTTAGATTTAGAACAGTAATTAATACAAACATCTATTTCTGGTTCTTGCCTATATCCAACGATACTATCTAATATCTGATATATTTCTTTAAGATGTTTTTCAGAAGTTATAGTACAAAATAATTCAGATGAACTATTAGTTATAATATCTGAATAGCTTTGAATTGGAATTAATTTATCGATCTTCATGTACTTCATAATTAAATAAACTTCTTAAAGAAGAAAGAATTACAGCCGCTTCAATACACTCTGTTGTATCTTGTTTTGGAGTAACCATTAAATCTGAACTATCATCGTATAATATTTCAATTGTAAATAAATCATCTGCTTGAAGTGTAGATCCACTTATTTTAAGAAGATCATTAATAAGCTCTTTAACTGTGTTAATAGCAGTCTCCTTTACACGAATAAATACCTCTGTACTGCTATTTGTAACTATATCAGTAATACTTTGTATATTAATTATATTCATATCCACTTGTTACAAAATATCCTCCATTCGGAAAATGCTCAGAAAGCAATTGTTCAATTAGTGCACATATATTTTCAGTAAGTTCTTCATTTTCTCCATATTCCACCTCAAATGTAATTGAATATGTTTTAATAATACACGACCTATGATATTTAACTTTAAATGGAAGAAAAGAATTTAAATAATCTTCAATATTTTGAATTATCGTCTCAAAATCACTTTCTATAGAGCAAAACACAGTAGTTGATGAATTAGTAATTACATCAACATAAGACTGAATATTAATGCCAACTTTCGTAGTATATATTCGGATATAAAGAATCTCTTATAGCCTGCCATGTTTCATAATCCATATGATCCCCTAAAACTACAAAAGAACAATTTTTATACTTATCTAAATCATTGTTTTTAATTGCTTCTCGTAGCGCGTTTCGATAGTCATCTATATCAAACCCGTCACATATTGTTTTAGGTGGATTTTTAAGATATTTTCTTATTTCAGGTAAGAGTATTTCTTTTCGTTCAAGATACCACTGAAGGTTTCCTATATTTTCTACATATAAAAAATCTTCAAATGCACTGCTATGTCTATCTCCTTTAACTACAAATAATTCACTACTACTATTAGTAATAATATCCGAGAAAGATTGAGTTTTTAAAATAATTATTTTCATTTTAACCTAGATGATAACGTTTACCAAGTCGTTCAAATTTTTCTTGATATTCCCATGTAGGATTATCGTCTTTAGAATACATTGCAAAGGTAGTATCAGGGATCATTGCTCGAATTGTTCTTAAACCTTCAGGCAGATATTTAAGACTAAGTTTATTTATATTAGGATCCCAATTTTCGTAATCTTCATAAACAAATTTTGGTTTTAATCCAAAATGTTTAGCAACTCCTGTACGTTTTGTATTTTCCTTAGTAATAGGAATATTTCTAATTTCATAATCAAAATCTGACCCACCATATACCCATTCTAAATATGTAACTAATTCATCATCACGCATTCTATTAACCTGTATTGGTTCATTATATTCCAGGTTCCAACAAGGATGAATTAAAGAAAGAATTAATACTAAATCTTCAAGCTCTCTATTTTTAAATACAAATAATTCGCTAGAACTATTTGTAATAATATCAGTTATAGATTGAATATTAAATTCAAATAAAATTTTAGTATTCATATTCTCCGAAACTAAATAAATCCGACAAATTTTCAATTTGCTGTTTTAATGCATCTGTATTAGGTATAGTAGTTTCAATTGTATAACGAGTAAAAATTAAACCGTACTGTACAGTATCATTATATATTTTAGCCATTTCTAAAAGACTACTACCTACATTTGAGAGCATATTTTCAAGTAGATTCCATTTGCCTAAACGAACATATTCTAGAAAAATATTAGAATCAATACCAGAATTTTCATAGACAATTTCAGCTAGAGTTTCTATCTGGCCACTAGACAAATCACTTAATGAATCATAATCAACTATTTCTTTAACAATAATCGATGAATTATTTATACCATAAACCTTTAAAATAGTATCAATAAGTAATTGTAGATCACTAGTTGAACCATTACTTATACAAAAGGTTTCAGTACTAGAATTAGTTATAATATCTCCAAAAGATTGAATAATAATTTTCATATTTTAATAAAATAAAATAGGAGATCAAAAGATCTCCTATTTAGTTTACAAATAATATTTTTTAATAAGCTTATAAAATAGTTTCTTATCCATAATAACAGCTTCTCCAACAGAACAAATATTTATTTCCTTCTTTTCCTGTTTATTTCAGATTAATACGAAATCTTCGTTATTAATAGATGATTCTTCTCTAATCTTAAAATAACTAGGAGTATTTTGTACACATTTTAGTTGTATTCCTAAAGGTAGTTTTTGTTCTGTATCAATTAAATCCTGTTTATTATCATCTGCTCTTTTACTTTCAGATCTTGAAGTTACTATTCCAGTAAATCCTAGTTCTCTTAACTCTTTAGCTATTCTAATTTCATACGAATGTCCTTTGACTCTAGAATATCCTTTAGATCGTTTCCTCTTTGATTTTATTTCTTCTGATACTGTCTTCTTCATCAATATATTGTTTTGCTATATTAATTAAATTAATTGTTTTATCTAATCCGTACTTTTTATAAAAATCTGAAATATCTTTACAATGATACTTTCTCGGAATAAATATAATAAATAAATCTGGATATTTTTTTCTAATCTTATTCATACTAGAAATCCCAGCAATGTCCGAATCATAGAATAAAACAATTTTCTTAAACTTAGCTTTTAAACGTTGATATTGGGAATCAGTTATAAAACAGTTTTCAGAAATTGGAGCAATAGCTGGAAGATTACTACATTCATATATAGTCATTACATCTTTTAGAGATTTTGTAATAACTAAATATTCTCCACCATTTCTTGGAAGTTGTTTAGCACCTTGTAATTGAATTTGTTTTCAATTAGAAATAAACTTATATTTTCTATTACCTGGATAGTAGATTCTTCATTGTTCTATATCATCTTTTATTCCTCCAAAATATCCAAATACTAGCTGGTTTTCTTTATATAAGTGAAATATTTCTCCATTTAAAAACACATTTTTACATGAGTAAACTCTAAATTTCTTCAAAGTTTCCTGCGAGATTCCAAACGATTGTCACCAATCTAATTCAAATCTATTTCAATCTTTTAACTCTACTTGAATAATAGCATTACCTTTATCTTCAAACTTCGTTTCAGAATATTTCTTAATTTTCGATGGATTAATGGTTAAATCTTTTCTAGAGATTATTCCAAAATCATTTGCAATTATTTGTAATGCTTTGTAAAAGGAGCAGCCAAATTTATACATTACTACCGATACACAATCTCCAGAAAAATCTCCTCGGAAATCTTTAAAGATAATTGTACCTTTTTTATTTCTGTAAAAAGCACAAGTTGGACGAGAATCAACTCTAAGTGGAGACTTAAATAAGCCTTTTTTGACAGGAATACCTAAATAATGCTCCATTAGAGTTTCTTCTCGCACTTTTGATAAAATCAATTCTTTGGTAACTGTCGGTTCTAATGTATAATTCACTAAATATACTTAAATACTAGAAGGGAAGGTCGTCATCTTCATTTGCATCTACTGCTCCAAAATCTGATTTCATATCACTTAGTACGTTATCAGATTTTGTCATATTTGTTGGAGTTGCAGTCGCAGCAGCTTGAATTCGAGACATTTCATATGAAGAAAGAGTCAAATCCTTGCCAATTACTTTAGAACTAATATAAACAATCCCCTCTCTATTAATACTAGCTACATAACTAGGAAGGCTTGCATATCCATTTTTATTTGGAAGCAGTTTAATTTGAGTTTGTGTACCAACTTTTGAATCAAGAATCTTTTTCAAAAGTTTTACAATACCATCAAACGAACTTGCTTTAAACTGAGCCTCTCCTTTTTCAATTTTTTCACCAGCTTCAGGATTTAGAGCCATAATAAGTTGTTTACATTTAGCCATAAATTGTTCAGCAGGAGAAGCCTGTTCACGTTCAACTCCATTACGATCAGTTGTAGTCTTACGTTCAGCCGAAGTTGGTTCAAACATCTTATCATCGAAAATACCAGAACCGTCTACAGCTTCAAAATGAATATCAATAGTACCTACTGCATTAGGACCAAAGTCCTCTCCACGTTCAATCCCTTTAAATATTACATCATGAATTCCACATTTAAGACGATTATTTTCTACTACTCGTGCAGTCGCAACTGCACCCATATCAAACATATTTCCCATAGTTATATTAATTTATAATAATTTATTAATTTTTCTGTATTAATTAAAACGGAAGAGAATCTTCTTCATCAGAAACTGTAGAGTTAGTAATAATTTCGTTTGCAATATCTTCTAACTCAATTTCTTCATCTTTTAATTCTTCTGAAACTATTTCTGAATCACTATCGTTCAAAGGAACTAGTTTAAATATATGTTCTTTAAATGGTTGTAATTCAAAAACAGTTCCATATTCTAATAATATTGTCCTTTGATTTCCTCTAAAAGACACAGTATTAGATTTTGTTAATTTATTTCCTGCTTTTTTATCTGTAAAATATTCAGATTTAGCAATTACAGGAAATGTTTTTTCTTTTGATTCCTGAAAATAATTGATAGATATTCTATCTTCAGGATTAGCATCTAGGAAAGCTAAAGCAGTATCTGAAATAATTAATTTATTTGCAGTAACTTCTACAATAGCTTTTCCAGTAGTATCTCGTTTAACAGTAACAGAAGTCGAATTAGTAACAGTTAAATTTGATACCTTTTTAGTTGTTTCATCAAAATCAAATGATATTTTAAGCATTTCTTAACGAAGGATAAATTTGAGTCCAATCATAAACAACTGTTCCATCTTCTTGATATTTACCTAAAACAATATCTTTATTTCTAAGATGAGCAGGTCTTGCTCCACATTCAACAAATTTATCATTAGTATTGAAGCTTAAAATAGTGTTAGATTCATCATCGCGATACAAATCATTTATACTCGGTTTTTAAACCTATTTTTGAACCAATTAATAATAGGCTCTTTTTGTTTATAAGATAATTTATTAATATACTTTTGCATTTCTCCGTTAATGACTTGCACAGGAGATAATTGCTCTAATAAATATCTTGCAAAAACAGCTTCTTCATATGTAATAAACCAAGGGCTGCGATATGTTTTACCTTTTATGGCAAACCTAGCCATAAAACGTTTTGTTCTATTTATATCAGAATGTTGATCGATCCCTTTAATATCAAAACGTGTATTCTCTCGACAATGTTGATTATAGTTCTGTACAGTTTGATTTGCAAATCTAAGATTAGATTTTCGATTATCAAATGTATTTAAATTAATGTGATCAATCATTTGCCCTGGTTTTGCATCCATTATATATCTATGATAATAACCAACGTCATTACTTACAAGATATATTAGTTGAGTAGATTTCGTAGGTTTAGTAGAATGCCATTTATATAAACTAACTCTATTTATATCTTCTAAATCTATTTTAAATTTATGAAGAGGTTCATTATTAATATTATATGTAACGATTTCGGCATAATTTTTATGTAAAATTATTTCGTTTGGATCGTACTTGCTTCTAGGATTTGAATCAAGAAACTTTCCATATTGTTGTAGTTGTGTAGCATGTTTACGACATAATGTGCCTCTCCCATAAAAAATTTTTCCACAATGCTTACATATGTGATTTTTATAATATTTTTTATTCATGTTTTTGGTTCGAGATTAGACTATATCATATTCCTAATTTTAGGAACCCTCCTTGTAGTCGTTGAGGCTATTTTAATCGCCTGCTGATTGTCCAATCTTAATCATTTTTACCCTTTGGTAGATTAAGCTCTAAGGAGTTTCCAGCATATACGAGGTTTTCGATAATTATTACTAATTAAAGGGGCATTCTTAAGTTAACCCAATTGCATCGCTTTTAGAAGCTAAAATACGTCCTGTTTTACCTAACAAGTCAATTTGCTTCGCTGTTAAATCACTATTTGCAATAGCTGCATCTTTAGCATGACAGACAAGTATTACATTTCGAGTACACTTAGCAACCATATTAATAACTTGCTCTAAAGCATCTCTCATAAATTTATACCCAGCTCCCATTGCCGCGTCAATGACATCAGTGCCAGTAAACTTCTCTCCAGCAGGAGTTTGTTTATACAGGTGTAATGCTAAATGTTTAACTATATCTTCTAACGCTGTAACTGTATCAATTGTAATAAAATCGTAAGGTTTTCCAGCTTTAATTACTTCTTGACAAACTTCTTTAATATCTTTTACAGACGTTACTCTAACTTTAAGTGCTTCAATATATGCTAATCCACCTTCAGTATCAAGCATCAAGTTATTAGGAAGTTCTGCAAGAGCTGAACTTTTTCCTTGTTTAACTTTTGAGAATATAATTAAATTTCTCGGATCTTGTGTTTCTGCAGGTAGTTTAGATTTTGGCAATTCCATAATTAAAACGTATATTCAGTATTAGTTCTTATTATCTTTTTATCTATATCATTTTCTGATAAATCTTGTTGTATAATACGTTTTGTTTTACACGGAATGTTTAGAGAAGGTTCTCTAATTAATTTTATATCAGTAATTTGTTCGGGTAAAGGTAATTCTGTTCACCAACCTACGGAGCCATAAAATCCACAATTTAAGACTTGATTAGCAATTCCATATCGATTTTTACTTATAATCAACCCTCTATATGTGTCTCTTAATCCTCCTCCATTTTCACCTAATATTTTATATCCTCTACAAGTAGAAAGTTTTTCTCTAGCAGGATAAAATATTTGTAAGGTTACATCGCTATCATTTACAGGAGCACTTGAAGCCATAATATCATTTAAACCTGGTTCAGATAAATCAGCTTTTCTTCTATCCATAGAAGAAGATTCTCTATTTTGCTGCATAATCATAAATCAAGATATTCGATATTTACGCTTAAGCGTTACCATATAAGAAGATGTTAAATCAATTTCTTCCTTTATTTTCCTACCTTCTTCTAATTTTAATCAATTTTGTTATCCTAGAAGTTTTTTATCTTCCAGTTCTTATAGTTTCCTATAAGTTCGGCATACATTTTCATCTTCATTTAAGTAAGATGTCAAACACTCTTGGAAACATTTTATTCTAATTTCTTAGGTTCAGTTTCTATGCTCTACGATAGCTTAGACTCTTTAGTTTCTAAGCTTATCTCGGTATTAGCATGATAAAAATCATCAAATACTTTCTTCTTACGTAAAAGAAAAAAGTCTGCATTTGTATATATCAGCTTATAAAATTTTTTTAAACTTTTGCACTATATTATGCCCGTAAAATATACAATC
>CAJMOW010000040.1 GCA_905215145.1 uncultured bacterium
TTAGATTTAATGCTGTTCTTATTTTTATTAATATTTCTTTATCAAAATATTGAGTGTCTTTGTTATTCATGTTTCAACCTCGTTTGGGTGTTTTATTAGTGTTATTTTTATTTTATATTAAGGGATATTATTAGTCAAATTTTAGAAAAAATAAGTATTGACAAATAACAATAAAGGTGTATAATGATAAGCATAGAGAACAATCAAATTAATTTTAAATATATGTAAAGGAGAATAATTATGGCAAGGATAATAGCTATATGCAATCAAAAAGGTGGAATAGGCAAAACTACTACAGCAGTATCGTTAGCTACAGGATTAGCTAGATTTGGGAAAAAGACATTGTTAATTGATACGGATGCTCAATGTAATAGTACAGATACTTATCGAGCTGTAACAAAGGATACTGCTACATTATATGATCTTCTTTTAGAAAGTGAAGAATTAGAAGAATGTATTCAACATACACCTTCAGGAGACATAATTGCATCAGATAAACTTTTAACAAGTGCAGAGCAGAAATTCCCTCAAGATCCTTCAAGATATTTTCTTATGAAACAAAAGTGTCAGGCATTAGAAGATATATATGATTATGTAATAATAGATACTCCACCAGTATTAGGAGTAATCCTATCAAATGTATTAACTTATGCTAATGAATGTATTATCCCTTTCACTTGTGATCGTTATGCAATTCAAGGGGTTAATGAGCTATTACATACTATTAATAGTGTTAAGAGTTATACGAATAAAGATCTTGTTGTAAGTGGTATTGTTATTTGTAAGTACCACAATAATTATAAAAATCATAGAAATGTAGCAGCAGAATTACCTGTAATCGCTGAAAAATTAAACACTAAGGTGTTTGATACTAAGATAAGAGAATCTGTTGCTTGTACAAATAGCCAGGTACAGAGAATGAGTATATTTGACTTTGATGCAAACAGTACAACAGCTAAAGATTATATGGAATTCTGTAAAGAAATTATGAACTAGAGGTGAATGAAAATGGCAAAGAATATAAACGAAAATAGTGGCTATTTTGATGGCTTAGATATGTTTAATGGTGAGTTTACAGCTAAAAATAATGATGTTAATAATGAAACTGAATATTTAGATATAAGTCTATTAAAAGAATTTACAGGACACCCTTTCAAAGTAATAGATGATGAATCTATGGATGAACTTAAGGACAGTATATCAACTCAGGGTATTATTAATCCAATTATCGTAAGACCAATCGCAGATGGTGGTTACGAGATTCTTGTTGGACATAGACGTGTACACGCATGTACATTGCTTGGTATAGATAAGGTTCCAGTTAGAATTGTAAATGTAGATGATGATGATGCAGCTTTGTATATGGTAGATAGTAACATACAAAGAACATCAATTCTGCCATCAGAAAGAGCATTTGCATATAAAATGAAAATGGAAGCTCTAGAGCATAAGGATAAAAATATAAATACTGGAAAAGTACCTGATAGAGCAGCTGCCTTAGCAAAAGAGACTAATAGCAGCAAGAAAAGTATATATAGATATATAAAATTAACTAATTTAATACCAGAATTATTAGAATTAGTTGACCAAAATAAAATAAAAGCGACTGCAAACGGACAGGAAATTGCAGATATGCCGATAACTGCCCAGCAATCAATCTTAGAAGTGTATAAAGAATACAATTTATTACCTAGCACCAAACAAGCAGTTGTTATTAAGAACTATGCTGAAAATAATGAAGTTACAAAGGATTATATTTATTCTATTTTAACTGTAGATGATGTTAAAGAAAAGAAAATCAGCTTTTCTTCTAGGATAAAAAAGTACTTTCCAAAAGGTACTTCAGCACAAGATATGGAGGACTTAATTATTACATTGCTTGAAAATGCTGGCCCTGCCGTATTAGGAAAAAATGAAAGTGAGGAAGATTAATTATGAAGTATAAAGATTATGAAACATATGTTATTGGTATAGATCATGGCTATAATAATATGAAAACTTACAATTTTTGTTTTCCAACAAAAATTGAACAGAGAGAAACATTACCAGATATATTAACTGGTATCTTGCAAATAGATGGTAAGATATATAGTGAAAATGGTACGCAGGTATCATATATAGATACTTTTGATAAAACTACTACAGAAGACTTCTATAATTTAACTTTAATAGCTATTGCTAAAGAATTAAACAAAAAAAATGTTTATGGTGGAATTATAAAATTAGCGGTAGGTTTGCCTTTAAGATATTTTGAAAAACAGAAAGATAGTTTTAAGAAGTACTTGATGCGTAAACCAGAAGTAACATACAAATACGAAGGTAAAACATATCATATTTTTTTAGAAGATTGTAAAGTATTTACCCAGGGATTTGCAGCAATACTTACAAGTCCAAATATAAATAAATATATTGAAGATGATTCATCTGCTATTTTATGTGATCTTGGTGGTGGTACAGTAGATTTTATTCCAATCGAAGGTGGTAATATCCAGTTTGCAAGCTGCAAAGTATCTAATGATGCATGCAATTATCTGTTTACTTTACTTAAGGAAGCTGTTGTAGCTGAAACAGGAAATGCACTTCCTGATAGGGTTGCTCTTAATTATATTCTTAAAGGTAATAGAAATATGAAACCTAAGAATATATATGAAGAAGTTATGCAAAAAGAGTTAATTAAATATGCTGACAATATTAAAAGTCTGTTTGCTGAGTTTGGTTATAATATAGATTTAACTCCAGTTGTATATGAAGGTGGAGGAGCAGCTATTATAAAGAATTTCGGAGATTATGATGAAAGTAATACAGAATTCTTGACAGATTTATCTGCTAATGTTAAAGGATATGAAATGTTATACAACAGTATATCATAACATAGAGGAGTATTTATATGAGAGTTTCGAAAGGTAAAAATAAAAAACTTATTAATGCAATAGAAAATGAAACAGAATATACTTATATGTTCAAATTAAATGCTAGTAATCCTATTGAAAAATTATTATTAAGTAAAGTTAACTCAGCAATGCAGGAAAAGAACTTAACTGTAAGAGATGCATTTTTATATGTATTTTCAAGGTCTGTTGAATATGGAATTAATAATGATACTAATATTATTAATGAAAATGCTGCTAATAGTATTAATAACAATGTTAACAATAATATTATTACAGATAAAAAAGAAAAAAAAGAATCTGATGATGATAATGATAACAATAATTCACAATCAATTATTCCACCAGAGCTTCAAAGACAATTTGATAATTTTAAAAATAAGTCTTCTGATGAAAATAAAAATGATAGTAGTAAGTCAGATAACTCTGCAGCAATAGGAAATTTCCTCAAAAAGAATTTTGGAACAAATTATTAAAAAAGGATGGTTTGATATATATGGCTGGAAGAAAAATGAACGTATCTGAAATAAGGGACGTTATAGAAAATAAAGAATCATTTGATTATCATACTAAACTTTATTGCAGTAAACCTATTGAAAGAATGTTTTTAGAAAAAATCTGTGATGTTATGGAAAAACAGAATAAGAATTTTAAGCAAGCAATGATTTCATTGTTTGCTGAAACATTTGTAGATAAGAATATAGATGATTCAAATGTAGAATGATTTGGAGTAAAAATATAAATGTGAGTTATTTAAAGCTTACCTTTTATTTTTTAAAAATAATAGGAGTTTAAAATAAAATATATGAACAATGATAGAATTACTATTTGCAGGAAAATAAAATTAACACCTCTTGGAGATAAAGAAGAAAGAAATAGAGTGTTTCAATACATTAGAAATGGTCAATATGCACAGTATCAGGCATGTAATTTATTGATGGGTCAATTAATAAGTGAATATTACAAATATGATCGTGATATAAAGAATGAAGATTTTAAGGCTCGTCAAAAGGAAATAATGAAAAATTCTAATCCATTATTTCACGAAATTGAGTTTGCGATTGGAAACGACACGCCTTCAGCAGTTACACAAAAAGTAAAAGCAGATTTTAATACAGCTCTAAAAAATGGTCTTGCTAAAGGTGAGAGGAGCGTTACTAATTATAAAAGAACTAATCCACTGATTACTAGGGGACGTTCAATTCAGTTTTATCATAATTATGGTACATATCAGGAATTCTTAGATAATATAAATAGTACAGATTTGGAAATATATTTAAAATGGGTCAATAAGATTAAATTTAAAGTGATTTTAGGAAATCCATATAGATCTGCTGAATTAAGAAGTGTAATTAAGAATATTATTGAAGAAAACTATGGGATACAGGGAAGCAGCATATATATAGATGAAAAAGATATCATTTTAAACTTATCATTATCTATTCCAAAAAAAATTCAAAAACTAGATGAAAATACGGTTGTTGGTGTTAACTTAGGGCTGATTGTTCCAGCAATGTGTGCATTGAATAACAATGAATATAAGCGTTTAGCTATTGGCAATACTGATGATTTTGTTAGAATGCGGATTAAATTGCAGGAACAAAGAAAACGTATACAAAAAGGATTGAGAAGTGCTGCAGGTGGTCATGGAAGAAATAAAAAACTTAAAGGCTTATCTAAATTAAAGAAAAGAGAACAAAAATTTGTTGAGACTTATTGTCATATGATAAGTCGCAGAATTGTTGATTTTGCATTGATTAATAATGCAAAATACATAAATCTTGAATATCTTCAGGGATATGATACAAATGAATTTGTATTGCGTAATTGGAGCTATTACAAAATACAACAGTATTGTAAATACAAAGCTTCTATATATGGGATAGTGGTGAGATTTGTTAATCCATGTTATAATGCTCAGGTTTGTAGTTTTTGTGGACACTGGAGCGAAACACAGAGAATTTCCAGAGAAGTATTCAAGTGTGAGAATCCTAATTGCATAAGTCACAAGTTATATAAAGATGGTTATTTAAATGCGGATTTTAATAATGCCAGGAACGTAGCTCTTTCTTCTTTATTTGTAAATGATGGAAATATTACAGATGAAAAATTCAAGGAAGCAAGAGAATATTATGATATTGACATTTCAAGATAAGAGTATTATACTCTATAAAATATATACGGTTGATTTTGCTGCCGAAAGGTGAGGGCAATGCCACTCACCAAAATCTATGTATTTGAGGTTTTAGAACTATTTAATTTTGCATAGGTACAAAACAATAGATAACTTTTATATTTACATATGTAAGCTTTTTAACTGTTCTTAAAATTAAAAATAAAACATTAGAAAAACATCTGTGTCATCATGACATGGATGTTTTTCTAATAACTGGCAATAATGCAATAAGAAAGTAGATATTGTTGCATATATAGTAACAAAGTTCGTGTTCAATATTTTAATATATAACATATATTAAAGTAAAGGAGACGATAATTTGAAGTTAAGTTATACAAGTGAGGATCTTAATAGAGCTAAAGAAACTAATTTAGTTGAATTAGCTAGGAGGTTGGGATATACTCCTGTAAAATGTGGAAGGTGTTATTCCCTTAAAGAAATGGATTCGATGAGAATTTATAATGAAAAAACATGGTATCGCTGGAGTGGTTCAGGACAGAAAACGGGTGGAACCCAAATTGATTTTATTATTGAATATGGTAATGCAAATAATGTACCGGAAGCAGTACACATGTTGTTGGATTTTCAGGGGATAGCACCAGTTAATGTTGTAAATAAAGAACCTAAAAAGGAGGAACCACAAGAATTTATTCTTCCCCAAAAAGCTCATAGTTATAGAATTATGTATGCATATTTAATGAAGCAAAGAGGACTTTCATATAATGTTATAGACTATTTTGTTAATAAGCAAAAAATATTATATGAATCTGATGAACATCATAATTTAGTTTTTTGTGGTAGGGATAAAGATGGCAATATTAAATTTGCAACTAAACGAGGAACTGGTGATATATATGGTAGAAGATTCAGAGGTGATGTTCCTGGCAGTAATAAAGATATAGGAATTTCTATAGTTAATGAAGAATCAGATGAATTATATGTTTTTGAAGCAAGTATAGATTGCATGAGCTTTATGGATCTTACAGATGATTATACAAGTAATAAACTTATTATGAATTGCATTGAAGAAAATTCATTAGTTCATTTTCTTAATGAACATCCTAACATTAAAAAAATAAATTTTTGTATGGATAATGATATTCATGCAAAAGAAAAGCTATATGGTAAGACAGCTATAACAGATCTTAGTGGTAATGTTATTAAGGAAAGAGTTATTGGATATATAGAAAAATATAAAAATAAAGGTTACATTGTTAATGACAAATTGGCTCCTGAATATCCTCATTGCAAAGACTATAATGATGTACTTAAGTATCTTAAGGAGGCACAACCAGAATTAGTAGCTGCATTAGGTGTGAAGAGAAAAGCTATGGCTAGATAGCTAAAGTAGGAGTGTTTGTGAATAAGCTCTAGTAAGAAGAAGTCACAATAAAAATATGAAATTGCAGAGTAATCGACAGTTTCTTGTGAAAATTAAGGAGGTAAAAATGAACAGAATAACTATTAATGGTAAAACAATCACATGTTCAAGAACTAATGTTGTCATCAACAATGGAAAGGTTATTGTAGATGGTAAAACAATTCAAGAGTGTAATAGTGGTGATATTAAAGTCACTATCGAAGGAGATGTAAACAAAATTGATTGTGATGGATCAGTAGAAGTTCACGGCAATTCAGGAAGTATTGATTGCGGTGGTAGTTGTGAAGTCAGTGGAGATGTCAAAGGAGATATAGACGCAGGTGGTTCTGTAACTTGTGGTAACGTATCAGGTGATATAGATGCTGGTGGAAGTGTGAGATGTAGAAGATAAGGAGAATAATATAACATGAAGATTTTAGCTTTAACAATTTTATTTATTTTGATGTTTTTCAGAATTAAAGGTACGCCAATATTTATATCGGGAACATTTTCGTCAAGTTCATCAATAATTGCCCCAATTAACTCATCAGGTGTAATCCATGAGCAATATCAATGATGTAATTGCTAATGATGGCTATGATGTATCCGCTTTTGAGTTGTTGGAAATTCCACATCCGAAAGTATTCAAGACAGGTAAGATTTAAGAAAAAAGACAGCCACTTTTCTATTAATTGGAATGTGACTGTCTTTTAATTTTTACTGTTAAGTGCTTAACTTAAATGACATTGATATATGATGTGGAAATTTTTTTGTTTTGTTAATTGAAAATATTGACAATTTACAAAATGAGCGGCATTATATACTCATAGGTAAGTACACATACTTAAGAAAGGATTGATATAGTGGAGAAAAAAACAAAACAACAGAGGTATGACGAGAAACATGGGTTAATTTCCAAAAGCTATAAATTACCTAAAACTGTAACTGATAAATTTAAAATTGCTTGTGCAAAAGTTAATATTAGTCAGGGTAAGAAGTTGGAAGAGCTAATGTGTAGTTTTATAAAGGAGGTAGATGAATATGATCAGTGGAATTAAAAGAATATTTAGTTTAGCATATGCTGTAATTG
The DNA here is from genome assembly GCA_905215145.1 of uncultured bacterium. The sequence goes on from CAJMOW010000040.1 coordinate 7,515, forward strand.
CAACTGTAATTTTCATAGTTTCCAATATGTTAAAAGGAACTTGTGTAGTAACATTTATTTTATATTTATTATATGTTGCAAAAGCTATGTATAATTTATGGATTAATGCGGATTCTTCATTTAGTGTAAATCTTATTCTATGGGGGATTGCTTATTCATTTATTGGGGTTGTATTATATCAAATTGCTGCATTTATGTATTGTGTAATATTTGATTATCCGGTTGAAGGTCTAAAAAGTGCAAGCTGGGTAAATAGTAAGTTATATGGTATGGGTTGTACTATATCAGATAGTTTTCCTGGGAGAAAAGATAAAATTGCTAGAACTCAGGGATTTAGAAATTACAATGAGATGAAAAATTATTTGGATAATAACTTATAGATAAAATGAAATTAGATTAAATAAGGAAGTGAGGAGAAAATGAAAAATTATATAAAACCATTCTTTTTAGCTTTGTTCAATAATGTTTTTTTGCTTATGATTGACACACCGGAAGTAAATAATCATTTATGGAGTTTGATTGTATTTACATTGTTGTGGTTTATAACTTTTTTAATGCTTGTTGTCGGTATAAGATATACCAAGTTGCCAGAAGGAGATGATTAAATGTCAAAACTTAATTTAAAAGAGATGATTGCCTTATGGGTGAAAATAACAGGAGTAGATCCAACAGAGGATAATAAGTCTTATACAATTTACCTTGATGGACGATTATCTGATTATGATATTAAAAAGATGAATGACAGAATCAAGGAATCTTTGACTTATGACGATACAGGTTTATTTGCAGAATGTTATCTGAAAGTATATTTTAAGAAGTTTCTTATAAACAAGAACATGTCTTTACTTGAATTGATAAATAATAAGGATGCAGATGGGCTTATAAGTGATATTAAAACCTTGTATTATGCACTTGAAGAAAATGATGCAGAGAAGCAGGTACTTGATGAAGCAAAGAAGGCTATGGAGTTTTATAATCTGCCATTTGAACTTGATTTATTCTCAGTAATAGAACTCAGAACGTCAGCTCTTAACTGTATAAATAAAAAGTTAAGAACAATGCAGTTTTCAGTCGGTACAGCAGGCGATGATTTCAAGATGACAAGAAATATCATTATGTATAAGGATCTTAATGCCCTTATTACATGTGCTGCAAAAGGTAAGATTAACGGTGTTCAGCTTGCCTACATAAGAGATGAAAAACGTATTACAGACAGCTATTTTGCTTTTGTAATTAAGAATGGAGATAATCTTTATCTTTTAACTGATATGCCTGAATATTCACATCCGTTGCAAAGCAATATGAGTAGATGTCCTGGCAGGAATATGAGCAACCGGATTGAATCTAATTGGTTCCCATATGATACTGTTGCAGATATAAATGTAAGTGACTTATGGGGAAGCGGCAGATATGGTACATCAGAAAAAAGCACTAAATTATCGACTGTATTAAATGAAGAATCATTATATACAGTTATAGGCACGATTGATTCATTAAGCCGGGATGAAGCTTTTTGGTTTATCATGATGCTTTCATTAATTAAGGATAAGTTTTATGACAAGCCTGCACCAAAGCTTCCTATGTCTTATGTGGGAGAAATGATAAATACTCCACTTATAGATAAATCTGAAAATGCATTAATTATACAGGATGCATTACCATCGCTTGACTTAGAAATTATTGATTTTGAAAATACTAAGGACATGAAGTATCAGACAGAACTTTTGAAGTTCGATGATAATAATAGTTCATTAATAAAAAGATATAAAGACCAGGTGAATGTAGACCTGCTTAATGTAATAAGAAATACAGATAAGTCAATAATGATTGAAGATAAATACGCTATAAAGGATGTATTTGGAAAGGTACAAGGTTGTAAATACCTATCCTTAGACTTAAATCAGGCAGGTACTAAGGAAGAACTAGAATATAAGCAGAAATGGTTGTTAAGATACAACTACGCAACAGAAATCAACAGATTAATACATGAAGATTACGAAAAGAATGCTTCATGTATTATAGAAGAAATCGGGAATCTTGTTTCTGTACGAATAAAGGATTTAATAATAATGCAGCTTCAAGGACAGCTTGTAGGACATAAGCTTATACATAGTAAAGAACCTTTGAATTTCGGACAGGAATATTCAGATGAAAATTATGACCTGGGTAAATTTATGACAACTAAATGGATGTGGCATAAATATGATTATGGTAGGACAACATACAGATTTGGATATGACACATATAGCAATCTGGCTGATATTAAATGTGCTTTAACAGGAAAGCAAGGTTCATTAATATTACATATTGAAATACAAAATGCATATGATCTT
>CAJMOW010000041.1 GCA_905215145.1 uncultured bacterium
AGAAAAGTGAATTAAACCTTCTATATTTCTTGCATCACAATTAGGATTTGGGCAAAAATAATTTGCTTCTGTTTCTTTTTTTTCTAGTTTTGAATTACATATAGGACAATTTTTTATCATTTTAAATGGAATTTCTATACCCGTTCTTCTTTCTTTTAAAACCTTAACTACTTCTGGTATTACATCACCAGCTTTGTGCAACACTATTGTATCATTTATCATAATGTCTTTTTCTTTTATGTAATCCTCGTTGTGAAGAGTCACACTTTTGATTATTGATCCTGCTAAATGTACTGGGTCTAAATCAGCCCTAGGCGTTATTTTTCCTGTTCTACCAACACAAAATTCAATATTTTTAATTTTAGTTAATACTTCCACTGCAGGAAATTTATATGCAATTGCCCATTTTGGAGTTCTTGATGTATATCCAAGTTTTTTTTGATCTTCAATTTTATCTACTTTAATTACAATACCATCTATTTCATATGGTAGAGATTCACGTTTTTCAGTCCATTCTTTAACATAATTTATAACCTCATTAACGTTATCAGCAATCTTAATATTTGGATTAACTACAAATCCTAATTCTTTCATAAAAGAAAGTGATTCATGGTGATATTTTATATTAAAATCATCTGATGATGGTAAATGATATATAAATGTTGAAAGATTTCTTTTGGCAGCGATTTTAGAGTCTAATTGTCTAACAGAACCTGCTGCTGCATTTCTTGGATTAGCAAATAAAGACTCGCCTTTTTCTTGTCTTTCTTGATTTAATTTATTAAAAGATTTTTTTGGCATATATATTTCGCCACGAACTTCAATTCTTCTTTTATCATTGATTATAAGTGGTATTGATTTTATTGTTTCTACATTATGTGTTATATCTTCACCAATAATGCCATTTCCTCTTGTTGCGCCTCTTATCAATTTTCCATTTTCATATAATAATGATACTGACAAACCATCTATCTTTAATTCACATACATAGGTTGGATTCGGAATTGTTTTTTTTATCCTTTGATCAAATTCAAATATTTCATCCTCACTAAAAATATCTCCTAATGACATCATAGGAATTTCATGTGAAACTTTTTTAAATTCATCTATTATTTTTCCACCTACTCTTTTTGTAGGAGAATCTTCTCTTATTAGTTCAGGATATTGTTGTTCTAATTTTTCTAGTTCATGATAATAATCATCATACTCTTGGTCAGTAATAGTTGGATTATCATTTGTATAATATTCCTCACTAGCTTTATTAATTATTTTTATTAGTTCGTCAATTCTTTGCTTCATATTATCACCTATTATATTATACCATATATAAATATTCTTTTATATTTTAAAAAGAAAAAAAGATTAATAAAATCTTTTTAACGTTGTTTATTTAAAGCATCATAAACAATTTTAAATATTAATATTCCTATTACGAAAAAAGCTAATATAAATAAAGGATTTTTAGCTGCTTGAGAAACCCATTCTTTTAATTGTTCTCCCCAACTATTTAATGTATCCCAAAAACTAAGTACCATAATATCCCTCCAATAAAATTATAACATTATATATGTTTCTTGTAAAATCTTCCTTCATTTTTTTTCAATTTGTAGTAAAGTATTTGTTTATATTTTTTTTATGCTTTTATGTCCTTTCATAAGCATCTTTATTCCGATTTGATGAGAAAAAGCAATAGTAAGTATACTTTTATCCATTCCAACTATGACACCTTCACCAAAAGATTCATGAATAACGTGATCTCCTAATGAATATTCTGCGTTTTTATCTATCATACCACCTTTATCAAACTTACATGATATGATTTTATCACTATTTTTTATTTCTAAATTTTCTTCCCCCATTTCATTTATAAATCTACTTGGTGGATTCATAGAATCTAATCCATATAACATTCTTTTTTTAGAATTAACAATATATAAATGTTTACAAGCTCTTGTTATTGCTACATAACATAATCTTCTTTCTTCTTCAATATCATCTGCTGTATCATATGAGTTTTTATGTGGAAAAACACCCTCTTCAAGCCCAATTATAAATACGTTATCAAACTCCAATCCTTTTGAAGAATGTACTGTCATAAGTGTTACAACATCTGTATTGTTATTATGCTCACTTATATCAGCAACTAAACTTATTTCCTCTAAAAATTCTTCTAAGGAAACTATTCCTCTTTGTTCTTCAAAGTTTCTTGTTATTGATTTAAATTCTTCTAAGTTTTCAATTCTTATTTCTGAATCTATTGTTTTTTCAGAAACCAAATCTTGCTTCATACCACTTTGTTCTAATATTAATTCTACTAATTCAGTAAGTGAACAATTATCTTTTTCTTTAATCAAATTAAGGATTATTTTCTTAAATTCTAGTTCTTTTCCAGAAGATATTGTGTTAAACATACTTTCACTATTTTCTTCTGCTTTTGTAATAATATTTTGTATAGTTTTTTCCCCTATACCACGTTTTGGAACATTAATTATTCTTGTTAAACTAACATCATCATTTGGATTATATATAAGTCTTAAGTAAGATATTAAATCTTTTATTTCTTTTCTATTATAAAAGTAAAAACTTCCAACAACCTTATATGGAATATTTTCTTTAAGCATTGCTTCTTCTATTGTTCTTGATTGTGCATTTGTTCTATATAAAACAGCAATTTGATTTTTATCAACACCATTATCTATTAATTTTTTAATTTGAGTTGCAACATAATATGATTCATCTTTTTCATCAACTGCTCTATAATAATTAATTTTTTCACCATCTTCATTATCAGTCCATAAATTTTTATCTTTTTTTTGTTTATTATTTTTTATAACATTGTTTGCACTTTTTAAAATGGTTTTTGTCGAACGATAATTTTGTTCTAGTAAAACAACTTTTGAACTAGGAAAATCTTTTTCAAAATTTAATATATTTCTATAATTTGAACCTCTAAATGAATATAGATTGAGACTCATCCCCTACTACGCATATATTTTTATATTTTTTTGATAACATTTTTACTAAAACATATTGTGCCTCATTTGTATCTTGGTATTCATCTATTAATATATATTTATATTTTTCCTGATATTGTTCTAAAACGTCCGGATACATTTTAAATAAAACAATTGGTTGTATTAACAAATCATCAAAATCTAATGAATTATTTATTTTTAATTTCATTTCATATCTTTTAAATATTTCAAGCACTTTTTTATCATAATCTGTATTAACATATTTTTCATATGAGCTTGAATCAATTAATTCATTTTTAGAACTACTAATTTTATTTCTTATTGCTTTAGGATTATATATTTTTACATCCAAATCCATATCTTTTATTATTTTTTTAATTACAGTAAGTGTATCATCACTATCTAAAATTGTAAAATTTGATTTATATCCTAACTTTTCATAATTTTGTTTAATTAATAATAACCCAAATGAATGAAATGTTGATATCTGTATTCTTCTTGATTCAAGCCCTAAAATATTATTTATTCTTTCTTTCATTTCATGGGCTGCTTTATTTGTAAACGTTATCGCTAAAATGTTTTCTGGCAAAACATTTTTTTCTTGTATCAAATAAGAAACTCTCGTAGTAAGAACTCTTGTTTTACCACTTCCTGCACCTGCTATTACAAGTAATGGTCCCTCTGTTTCTTTAATTGCTTCTATTTGTTTATCATTATACCCTATAAAATTCATACCATCACCTTTTACATTTTAGCACATTATGTATAGAAAAAAAATAAAATAAATTAAATTTTTATATAGTTAATTAACTAAGTCATATACATAAATTTAATAAAAATTATAATAGATTATTATTTTTTGTTTTGAATTAATAAAAAAGAAATAAAATTAAACTTTAAGTAATGTTAAGTTTATTATGTGGTATAAAAACTCAAATATATAATTTATTTAGAAAATAATAAAAAAATTAGTAATTCGTTTTTACTAACTTTTTTTCAATATAAAGAATTATATAGTACATTAAAACTGCTACAGCACATAATATCATAACACCAGTTATAACTAAATCAAGATTAAATACTTGTGAACCATATAGAATTAAATATCCAATCCCTTCTTTTGATACCAAAAATTCCCCCATTATTACTCCAATTAATGACATGCTTACGTTAATTTTTAATGAACTTGTTATTACTGGTAAACTATTAGGTAATAATAATTTAAAATAAATTTGTTTTTTTGTTGCTTTAAATGACTTCATTAATTTAACTTTTATTGGATCTGTTTCTATAAATCCCTGATATATATTTATAATTGTTACTATCACAGATATCAATAATGCCATAAATACAATAGAATTCATTCCAGCTCCTGCCCATATTATTATTATTGGTCCTAACGCAACTTTAGGTAAACTATTTAAAACTGTTAAATATGGATCTATAACTTTGGCAAAAAAACCATTCCACCACATTAAAGTAGCAACAAAAATTCCTATGAAGGTTCCTAATAAAAAACTAATAGTTGTTTCCCAAACAGTTATAAATATATGATTATATAAATTTCCTTTGATATGCAGATTAATTAAACATTTTATGACTTTATATGGTGAAGAAAAAATAAATGAATTTATTATATTATAATCAGATAATAATTGCCAAATAATTAAAAATATAACCAAGATTAAAACTTGAACTAATTTAATTAATAAATTTCTTTTTTTAAATCCTTTTATATATTTTTTATGTTCTTCACTATACATGGTAATCAATCTCTTTCCATATCAAATCATAATATTTTGAAAAAAATTTATCTTTTCTATTATTTATTGGGTTAGTTTTATTTTCTAATTCTATATCAACTACATATTTAACTTTACTAGGTCTTTTGGTTAAAACTATGACTCTATCTGCCATACTTATTGCCTCAGCAATATCATGAGTAACCATTATTGCCGATTTCTTTTCTTTTTTAATTATACTATACACATCATCTGAAACAGCTAACCTTGTTTGATAATCTAAAGCAGAAAATGGTTCATCGAGTAAAAGTATATCTGGTTTTGTTGCAAGAGTTCTGATTAAAGCAACCCTTTGTCTCATTCCACCTGATAAAGTTGCAGGATAACTATTTATAAAATCTTTCAATCCATATATTTTTAATAAATTTAGAACATATTTTTTTGTTTCGTTTGTTAAATTTTTATTTATCTCTAATCCCAATAAACAATTATCTAAAACTGTTCTAAAATCAAATAATGCATCCTGTTGAAGCATATATCCTATTCTTGTTTTTTCAGTTAACTCAATATCACCAGACGATTTATTATCAAGTTCAGCTAAAATTGATAAAATTGTGCTTTTTCCACAACCACTTGGACCTACAATAGAAACAAACTCGCCTTCCTTTAAATTTAATGAAAAATCTTCTACAGCCAAAATCTCTTTATTTTTAGTATGATAGGTTTTTTTTAAATTCTTTATTTTTAGTACATTCTTTTCCATTATATTTCCTCCTAGCTATTTTATTTTATGGATAATATATTTTTTTGATAATGACATAAATTTATATTTTATAAAAAACTATCAAATAAAAATTTGATAGTTCCAATATTATTTAATTTTTGAAAATTTATTATTTACTAATTTATCATATGGAGCTCTTGTAGATAATTGTCCAGCATTTTCTGCTATTTCTTGTATATGATTAAAGTTTTCCTCATCTATATATGTTGTTTCAAACCATGAATCTATATCTTTGTATCTTTGAATTATTTTTTCCAAATCCATTTTTGAAGTATCTGGAAAATAATCTAATATTACTGTTGCAAGTTCACTAGCGCTATGAGAATGAGTATAATCAAGACCTTTTTGTATTGCTTTAGTAAATCCCTCTATTACTTCTGGATTGCTTTCTAAATAACTTACTTTTGTATTATATGCAGTATATGGAACAACCCCACCAAGTTCCCCAAGTGACGCAACTACATAACCATATCCTTGTTTTTCTAATTGTAAAGCATTTGGTTCAAATAAAGATACAAAGTCCCCTGTGCCTCCTATAAATGCCCCACTCATAGATGCAAAAGCAATACTTGTATCGATTGTTATATCCTTGTTAACGTCTATTCCATTTTGGGTTAAAATCCATTCTAATGTCATTTCGGGCATTCCACCTATACGCCCACCTATTATAGTTTTACCTTTCATATCTTTTAATGAAAAATTATCATATTTTTCTCTTGATACTATAAAGCTACCATCTCTTTTAGTTAATCCAGCAAAATTAACTAAATAATCTTTTTCTCCTTGATTATAAACATAGATTGTAGCTTCACTACCACAAAAACCTATTTCAACATCTCCTGATAAAACAGCCGCTGTTACTTTATCCGCACCAGCAGTTAATACTATATCTACATCAAGTCCTTCATCTTCAAAATATCCTAATGAATGTGCTACATATTGTGGTACATAAAAAATACTATGTGCTACCTCTGCAACTTTAATATGTTTTAAATTCTTATTATCCTTTTTAAAGAAACATAATACTGCTATGGAACATATCAATATAATTGTTATGATTAAAAAATAAAATTTTTTCAAAAAATACACTCCCTTCTTCTTTTATATTATATTCAAAGAAAAAGATTGTGCTTATAAAAAAAGAATACTGGATAGTATTCATATTATTTCTTATTATATTTCTCTCTAACTAAATTTAAAGAATCAAATGTCCCAACATCATAACAATTACCTTCAAATTTATAAGCATATACAGGATATTTTTTATATAAATATTCGACTAAATAACCAGGAGCATCAGGTTTATTACCTTCTTTTAAATAATTTACAATTTCATTAATAACAAATTTAGGGTATAAATATGTTGCATAAACACCTATATCACTTTTTGGATTTTCTGGTTTTTCTTCCAAGTCTAAAATTCTATCATCAGAGTCTAATTTTGCAACTGCAAAACCTTTTAAAATATTAATATCATTTATTTGTTTTGCACATACTGTTACTGCATTTTTATTTTTATAATAATCAACAACGTCTTTTAATTTATAATCAAATAGATTATCACCAGCAATAATTAATAAATCATCATTTATTTTTTGACTGTCAATGACATACTTTATGTCTCCAATTGCACCTAACCTATTATCATTAGAATCTGTCATATCATTTATTACTGTTATTTTTTTAACATTGTTTTTTTTCATTGCCCAATCATTAAAATGATTATAATATTTTGCATTTGTTATTAGATATATTTCATCAACAATATCTATAGTATTTACTTCATCTAAAATATAATCTAATAATGGTTTTCCATCTTCTATATCAAGTAGTGCCTTTGGAAAATTTTCTGTAAGTGGGAATAATCTAGTAGCGTATCCCGCGCATAATAATATACATTTCATATAAATATCTCCTATCTTAATTCATCATTCGCTTTAGAATTTAAATCCAAATTTGCAATTCTAGAAAGCTTGTATGCATAATAACCGGCAGCGCCTATCATTGCAGCATTATCGGTACAATACTTTAAATCAGGTATAGATAAATTAATATTATTTTCATCACATAATTTCTTAAATTCATCCCTTAAACCTTTGTTCGCAGATACACCACCAGCTATTATTAAATTATCAACATTGTACTTTTTTAAAGCTTTCATAGTTTTTTTTGTTAATATTTTAATTACACGATTTTGAAAAGAAGCTGCTAAGTTTGCATCATTAATTTTATTACCTCTTTGTTCTTCATTGTGTTTTAAATTAATTACCGAACTTTTTAGTCCACTAAAACTAAAGTTATAACTATCATCATCAAGTGGTAATGGTAAATTATAGCTATCAATACCAGTGTGTGCCAATGCATCTAGTTTTGGACCTCCAGGATATGCTAAACCAATAACTCTTGCAACTTTATCATAACATTCCCCAACTGCATCATCTAATGTACCACCAATATATTCAAAAGAATAATTTTCTTTCATTAAAACTAATTCTGTGTGCCCTCCACTAACAACTAGCGAAATTAATGGAAAATTCATTGCTTTTCCAATATTATTTGCATATATATGACCTGCAATATGATGAACAGGTACTAATGGTTTATTATATATAAATGAAAGTGTTTTTGCTGCTTGTAATCCTACCAATAATGAGCCAATCAAACCAGGGCCATATGTAACAGCAATCGCATCTATATCATCCATAGACATACCGGAAGTTTTTAAAGCTTGATCCAAAACAATTGTAATGTTTTCTATATGCATTCTACTAGCTATTTCTGGAACAACCCCACCAAACAACTCATGCACATTTATTTGTGATGAAACAATATTTGTAATAACTTCTACACCATTTTTTACTATTGCTATACTAGTTTCATCACAACTAGATTCAATAGCCAATATATATATATCTTTCATTTACTTCATCTCTTTCATCATTAATAATGCATCATTTCCATTATTATAATAGTGTTTTCTAATAGCAACCTCTTTAAATCCAAATAATATATATAAATTTATAGCATAAGTATTTTCAACATCAACTTCTAAAGTAATGTTGGTTAAATTTCCACATAATTCTAACATCTTTTTCATAAGTAAAGAAGCATAACCTTTATTTCTATATTCAATACTTGTCCATAAATAATTTAATTCTGCTCTATCATATTGAATAGAAAATACAATAAAAGCAATTAAAATTTCATCTTTATAATAGCCAAATGCATTTATAAAAGGATCATCGGCTATAAATTTGTCTGAAAATTCAATAATATCATCTAGATTATTGATTTTTTTTATCATTAAGTATTTTTTCTTCCGCTTCAGTCATTTTCAAATAACTTGGTTTTAGTTCATGTGGATTAACAGGTTTATCATCAATGTGTTTATTAACAAGTTTTAAAACATTAATATTTGGAATAATGGAATTTATATCTGAAAATGAATCATAAGAATACACAGAATAATTTTTAAAACTCTTAATTTCATCTTTCAAACAATTTAATGATATATACTTATCTTGTTCAATACAATTTAAACTATTATCATAAATTCCTCTATAAACATAATCTCTTCTAGCATCTATTACTGATATAATATTTTTAGAACTAGACGAAGAAGCAAAAAGTTCTAAAGTTGAAAAAGGAATTAAGTCCTTTTTTAAAGAATATGCAAAAACTTTAGCAAAAGTCATACCAATCCTAATCCCAGTAAAAGATCCAGGACCAGTTGATATAAAAATCTTATTTACATCATTAGGTTTAATGTTAGTTTCATTAAATGCATTGCTAACAATAACCATAAAGTTTGAAGAAAGATCGCCATCAGTTTTAGAATTATATAAATACTTAATTTCGTTATTTTCAACTATAGAAAATAACAAAGTAGGTGTAGAAGTATCAACTACAATACTAATCATAAAACAGCCTCACAAACCTCTTCATATTTCTTTCCATAAGGTGTAATAATTAAAGTTCGTTTATTTTCATCGTTAATTTTAAATTTAATTTCTAATCTTTCCTTTGGGAGTATATTTTTAATCATACTCGACCATTCTATAATAACAACACCATTTTTATTAAAATATTCTTCAATACCAATATCATCTGAATCCTCATCTAAACGATATACATCCATATGATATAATGGCATCTCACCAGCTGTATATTCTTTAATAATATTAAAAGTTGGTGAAGTAATATTTTCTTTAATTGCTAAAGCATCAGCAAAACCTTTA
>CAJMOW010000042.1 GCA_905215145.1 uncultured bacterium
AATATACGCGTGACCTAACGTATTAAGATTCACATTACCTTTAAAATTTGCTGTACGAGTCTTTCAAATATATTATACACCATAAAAATTAAAAATGTAACTATACAAACGATAAATCGTAATTATAGAATTTCCTTTGTCATTTACTGTCGAACTCACGATTATTTTCTTTTCTTCTATACATTTTATATTTAATTTTGCTTAGACGTATTATACAAAATTGACTTTTATTGATGCAATAAAACTATGGTTCATATTCATTTTTGATAAGGCATATAAAAAGAAACAAGTCTTATAAAAAATTGTTTCTTTATTAATTATCTTCAAGTATTATTTGACCATCCGTAATTGGTATATTTGGGAAACTTGCATCCATTAATGTGAAGTTTCTAACTGGTGCTGTTGGATTTATTATTTGTACTGTTTCAAAAGCTTCAGTCATCACTATTGATTTAACAGTATCTTCAAATGTGTGTCCTCCATCACTTGATATTTGTTTGTAATATATTGCAGTGCTTCCTGATTCAGCAAATGGAACATTATTAAATACAGCGTTTCCATCATCATTAGTTATTATTTCATTTCCAACTATTGTTCCTGTACTATCCGTTCTTATAAATTTGGCACCAACAATTTGTATTCCAGTATTAGGATCTCCTGTATCTGTAACATGAAGTGTTAAAGTCCCCTTGGCACTTATTGTAAATGCATATGTAGTCGTTCCATCTGCAATGGTAACACTTTTTGGCTCAAGTGTTGATGAATCATATCCACCAGCAACAGCTTGGGCATTATATGTTCCTGTAACAAGTTCAATACTTCCTTTACCATTTGTTATTGGGATTGTATGTCTTGCCATAATATCATCTTCCCTCCTTCTATTTTTATATTTGGATAATATTTGTCCTTTAATAAAAATGTAACAAAATGTTCTTTTCTTTTATTATCACTAATATTTATACAATAAAGCTTATTCTTTCTTGCAATTAAAGGAATTTTAATAATTGATAAATTAGAATATATGACTAATTTATATACCTCATTATTGCATATTGATATTTTTACTTTTCCAAACCTATCTGTTATTCCATCAAAAACAATCTCATTACATTTATCTTCTAGTTTTATTTTTAAATTACTTAAGCTTATACTTTTATTACTGCAGAGTTTAATATAAATATGATCATTTGTCATAATTCACCTCATTACAATATATTTTATGAATCAATTTTCTTTTTTGTAAAGGCATTATGCCTCAATACTCCAGATTATTAATGTAGAATAATCTTCATTTTCAAGTAAATCTTTACTAGGTTTTAGAAACAAACCTTTATCAGTCGAAAATGTAATATTACTAATACTTACATTCCCACCATTATCATTTGATTCATATATCAAATTTTTATTTGTTTTTAAAAGAATTTCTTCATTATTAAATTTTTTAAAAAGTAGTGAATCAATTAATACTTTACCAGTATTCTCCATCATTGGATTTATATATTTTATATAAAGTTTCCAATTGGTACTATTTAACCTACTATCAACTACTGTTACCACTGTTCTATTTTTTTTAGGTAAAATAATTGGATTAGTTGAAGATGGCATTATACTAAACGGAATATTTTCTGTTACTTTTAAAAGAGTTAACTCCCCCATAAAAGGTGTTGTTACCTTTCTTTCAGTAAAACAACTATTTAAACAAGCTGTTATTTTCACTCTTGTATTATCTGATATAGTAGAATTAATGTTTGCTTCAAACAAACCATTTTCATCTGAGACTACTGTTAAACTTTTATTATCATATTCTATTTTAATATTTGCATGTGGTACGGTATGACCTGCAATAACATCTGTAGAAGTTATAATTGGATGAACATTTATTTTAAGCATTCCAATAGTCAATATTTTTATATTTTGCAAGGTAAAACTATTTATATCTGTTAATGAACTTAATTCAGTTTCTGTAAAGTTATGAGATATAATTACTGTACTATCTTTATTTAGTACACCTGTTATTTTAGCTGGTGTATTTTCTTTGTACCAATAGAATGCTGGTATATCATCAAGACCACAAGCAGAAGTGTAATCAAGAGCATATATCCACATATTAATTCTACTAAAATTAAATACAAAATTAACAGGATTATTGGTATAAACTACATTTGCATTTTTAGTATAAATATTTACATATTTGGGATTATCTAGTATAAAATTTTGATTTGTTCCTTTAAAATAAATATTATAATTATCAGATGGTGTAGTCATATATGTATTTATTACTGATATACTTGCACCTTCTTTAACCATAAAATCTCCAAATACATTCCACATAGGAACTCTTTGATGACTTTTCTCTATAAATGTAAAATTAGCCATTTCTTCTATTACAACATTTCTAGCACCATGAGTTGTCGTTATTGCAAAACCATTTCCTGTTGTTAAAAGAAATTCCGCACCATGACCTACTATTAAATCTAATCTATTAGTTCCATTCATAAACTCTTTATCAGTTGTAATACTAACTCTACTATTTGGCATAATTTTAACTGAAGATGGTATAACATCATTAAAGAAAAAAACTGTATTAGTACTTGAACTACTTGTAATTGTTGTATTTCCACCGATTATAATTCTATTGGAATTACAAGCTCTTTGTGCGGGAACATTATTAGTATCTTTTACCTCTAAAACAGAATCAACAATTTTAGTTGTTCCATAATAATTTTGTGAAAGTTCGATTCCACTAAAATTTATGTTATTATATTCTACTACTACATTAGAATAATTTGGATGAGATGGAACATATATAACTCCATAACCATGTGAAGATACTATATTCATATTTTTTAATATGATTCTTTTATTAGTTGTACTTACCTTTATAACCGTTTCTTCTAAACTCAAATTATTTGTATAAGTATATTTTGTATTATTATAAGTTCCATCAATTATCACTTTACTTTTATTACTATTTATAGTAAAACCACTTGTTGCAGTAATATCACTTCCTAAATAAATATATTCATAACTATTATCTTCACTCAACACTTGTTCTAATTCATCATTATTATTTATTACAACAGTAGTATCATTTATTATTTGCATATCATCACTTTCCTTTACTATATTTTATGGTTTAAATTAATTTTGAAATAATTAATTCATAACAAAAAGAGTAGAATTTTCTACTCTTAATGTATTTTAGTAACACTTAACACTGCATTAGTGCTTCCATTAAATATTATATTAACTGTCATTGAAGGCTTTACATTTAATGTAACAAGATCATCTTTATTAAGAGATACAATAGTTGAACCACTTATACAATTAATTATTTGTGCTTGAAACTCACTAGTTGTATTTGTAGCCGGTTGTAGTATATCATTTGCTCTTACAGACATAGTTAAAGAACAATCTTCATTTGTCGCTCCACATAATGAATATGAAATAAGATAAACACCATTCTCTTTTATTTTAATTGAATTATTATCTGGATATTCTGTAAGAAAAGCAGCTCCTTTTTCATATAATGGAATTGTAGTATCAGTTCCTTGTGGTAAATTAAGTTGCGTGTCAGTCATTAAATATCTAATCCCATAAGAAGATACGAATTCTGTTCCAGGAGGTCCTGCTGGACCTTGTGGACCTCTATCTCCAGTATCACCTTTTTCTCCTTTTGGAATTAAAAAAGCTAAATGATGTACCCAGTTTTCAAAAGTATCCATAACTTGTGCTGGTTCTCCAGGCTCTAAAGTTTCGGTTTCATCTATGGCAATATGTTCTGTTCTTCCTATTTCTCCTGGCAATCCCCTTGGTCCTCTATCTCCAGTATCACCTTTTTCACCTTTTGGGATTTTAAAATCTAAAACTACATCTACTGGTGTTCCGATATTTATAACTTCGGCTTCTTCAGTCGGTTCTATTGTTTCTACATTTCCAATTTGAATAGTAGATGGTCCTTGATCACCTCTTTCTCCTTTTATTCCTTGTGGACCAATATCACCTTTTTCTCCCTTTGGTCCTGGAATTCCTTGTGGTCCAATTTTCCCTTCTACGCCTTGTTGTCCCCTAGGTATTTTAAAGTTCAAAATGACATCTTCATTCGTTCCAGAATTTTCTACTTTAGCAACTTCAAATGGTTCTACTGTTTCTGTAATTCCAACATCAATACTTGAAGGTCCTGGAATTCCTCTATCTCCTTTTTCTCCCCTTGGACCAGTTGGCCCTTGCACATAACAAATTTGATATTTTTTTCTTTCTTCTTCGATTCTTTTCCTTATTCGTTCATAATCATCACAACTATTCATTATACCCCTCCTTTAATTTTTTAGAATTAACTTTCTTATTTCAATTCTTCTATTTAATTTATGAAAATATTTTTAAAATGTATAATGAATATGTAATAAAATATTAGTATTAAAAAATATTACTTATTCTCATAAAAACTTCCTAAAAATTATATTTAGATGTATAAATTATGCCTACAATAATTAACATTTACAAGGAAATATAATTATAATACAATATTTTTTGTTTTAATATTCTATAATATTTTTAATAGTTTCTGAATTTATTTGTTTTTCAAGGAGTTCTGTTGCTTCCTTTCTACTTTCTTTATAAGATATATAATAATTTTATGTTGTTTATATTCTAGAATGCTCTAGTATCTCGGTAACATCTATTTCTACTCCACTTCTTAACGTTTTTGCCTCAACCCTCTCTCAAATCACAGAATCTACATTTAATATCATTCCAAGTTAAAGCAAATACTTCACAAGTTCTCATCTAGTAAAGCATGCTGTTAAAAATGCACATACAAAAGCTTTGTTATTCTTAAATCTATTTAAAATTAATTCAATTTCTTCTTTGATATATATATGACCTATATCTTTTTTTAATTCGAATGATGATACTCTTGGAATTTCTAAAAAACTTGCTATATTATTTTGAATAAATCCAAAATAATACATTACATCTCTTAATGAACTTTTAATAATTTCTTAATATCACTTTTGTACTTGAAGCTTGTTATAACTTTAATAATGCTTGATTTAAAACATATGGTGTTAAAATTGATAGTTTATAATTGCCTAATTCTTTTTTTATATTTCTAAAAGATTCTTTGTATCTTTTGGCTGTAGAATATTTATAATTTAGTTCAAAATATTCTTTCATCCAATAATCTAAATAATCACTATAAGATATTTTGCTTGACTCTATACAGTGTCCCACATTTATATATTAATTGTATGCTTTTACTCCTGCCTCAATAGCTTCTGATTTGGTTTTAAATCCTAACTTGTTTTTATATTTTCTTTTACCATCAATAGATACAATAGCAAATTGATATTGATATACCTTCCCCTTTTTTGAACATAAATATTTTCACTAATTTTTTCCTCCATTAATTGCTTAACTAAAAAAATACCAGCAAATTGCTAGTATTAACAGTTAATCTAAAATTAATATTATTTTTCTTTATTATTTACTTTATTCTTTAAATACCAATAGCACGACTATAGTTTTACTTCAATATAGATAGTACAATTTTTAAATCATCACAATTATCTATATTATCAATAGCATTTATTTTTATATGATATTTGCTAGTAATACCTTTAAAACAAAGTAAATCTTCTATTTCTCTATGTTGTGTCAAATGTATGCAGTTAACCCAGTAATTGCATAATGAAATTTATTTTGAATAGTTTTATAAAAAGTTATTGCAGGATCACTATTTTTATCATAATCAATAGAACATTCAGCAAATATATCAGTAATTTTTTGATAAAACATTCTCTCGCTTGTACGAATTAATTTAATTCTTTCAAGTAATCTTTTAAAATATTCTTGATCAGATTTTTTTGCTTTTAAAAATCTTTCATCATTTAATGCAAAACTTTGAACCATATAATCTTTAATTATTTTATTTGCCCAAGTTCTAAATTTAATTGCTTTTTTAGAGTTAACTCTAAAAACAATAGAAATAATCATATCAAGATTATAATACTTAGTATTGTAAGTTTGCTTGCCTTCATTACCCATATGTGCGATTTTTGCACATTGTGTTAATGTTTTCCCAGGTGTTTCTGCTATGTTCTGCATCTTTATATGCATTTGCAAGAACTTGTCGTCTGCAATCTTTTTTATCTTTTACTCCAAAATCAGCATGACATTGTGGTGTATTATCTAGTTTTGATAATTATTTCATAATATTTGATAGTTTTTCTTTATCATAATCAAATTTAATTGTAACAATTCGACTAAATGAAAAACCATCAGATAAATATTGTCATATTATCATATTTTTGTTCTTCTCTTACAACAAAATTTCTAGTTTTCATATCCGCTTTATTAAAACCATTACTTAAAAGAATATTATTAATAAAATTTTGAACAATCATTACATCAGGACTCAAAACTTCCTCATAACTATTTCCTTTCTTGTAAAAATTCATACTTAATATAATTTCATTTGGAGTAAAGTATTCAACTCCTTTTCCTTGTACAATAATTTCCCTTTTATCATTTCTCTCTTTCAATTATTTGGATATTATTTTTTGTTTTCAATATATGATAATAAAGTAATTAATTCTTGTTGAATATTTATATATCCTCATAGAAAAAAGTTAATATTTCTGATTCTTTTAAATTACTATCATTGATAGTATTATAATTTTTAACCTTTGTAATTGATGCTATACCATTTAATTCTTCATATTTTTTGATTAATTCATATATTATAATTAACTCATCACTTATTTGATTTCTTTTTGTGTTAATATCAAGAACATCAAATTTATTTAGAAGATCGTTTCCCATTATCTAGCCTTACCTTCCATAGTAATTTCTTCTTGCATTTCATTTGAATTAACTACTTGGAGTTGTTGCTGTCTTAAATACATCATTCGTTGTCTATCTAATTCTCTTGATTTAGCAAATTGTTCAAGTTTTTCTTGTACCATTTTTTCTTTTGATATATTTTTAGAAACTTTTTCACTTGCTTGTTTAACCCAATCTTGATTTAAAAAAGATAGATTATTACTTTTTTCTACATAACATCTTGGCATATGGTATTTCAACGGTTTATTACCAAAATTATTAGTTTCATTTATTCCTTTTTCATAATTCATTGAATCCCAAATTATATCAACAAGAAAATTTTTACCATCGATTGTTATAATATTCCATGCATGTTTATTACTTGCAACTTGACTACAATCAATACCTTGTCTTGTACATAATTCTGTATATATATGGGCATATCCATTACAAGTTGATAATTGATTAGTTAATCCTGTTAAAGTATCCCAAGTTCTTGTTCTTTGATAAGTACTCGCAATATCACCAGCATCTTGGGGTTCTCTATAAACAATATCTGCTTTCATATACTCATATAAGTACAAAGCTTTTTCATATTGATTCCAATTTGGATCAATATTTTTTTCTATTGATTCAATTTTTGTAATTATTGCATCTAGTTCTTCTTTTGAATAAGTTGCTTTTTCCCTTAAATAATCCATATGTTTATTTCTTACACTTTTAGCATATTCTTCGGTTAATCCACCATCAATTCTTACTTCTATATTACTAGGTAACCTATCAATTATGGAATGAGTTAAACCTATTGTATTAGGTAATTCTACTAATATTCTTTCGCTTGTATTTGATTGAGTAATTTGAGTTATAATCTGGTCTAAATCATTAACATTACATTTATATACATTACCTGGTTCATATGCTTGATATGTAACAGATTCATCAAATTTTCTTGGTTCTAAACTTATCATAGTACCTCCTAATTAACTATCTATTTTTAGTTTTTAAATATCATATCCACTAGCTTTTACAACAGATTCATTTAGAACATAAACTTGCATTGTTCCTGCTTCAAATATATCTTTTGTATAATCATTGCAACTTTAAAAACAAAATTCAAATTGTCCAAAATAATTTTCTTCATTCGTAGGAGAATAATTTGCTACTATTTTTCCATAGTTATATGATACTTCATATACTTTCATTCCTTCTTTATCAATATTTTTATCATTAAATTGTTCTCCAAGAAGTCATAGAATAAATTGTTCTTTATAATATTATCAATACCTTTTTAATTTAAAGTATTGTATTCCGCCATTTTCATCTCTATTTTCTTCTAACTTAATTCCATTAGATTCACATTTTTTTAAAACTGTATTTCTAATAATGTCCTTGTGTCATAGGACTAACAAAAGTAACTTCTGTTTTATAATCAATTAATTGAGCTATTGTTGTTTTTGTATCAAGTGGTAATTAGAAAACCACCAGCATTAATATTTTATTTATATTACAATAGTAAACGAATGAAATTTTTTTTGCTTCCATAATGTTTTCGTAAATATTTTCATTTAGAATTACCTTATTTTATAGGGGTTCCCAACTATTTTGGACACATTTCCATTTTTTTTAGAAACAAAATGGAAACATTTTGGCTTTTTTTACGATTTTTTAAAATTTTCAAATTCTCACAAACCATTTATTTATAAGATTTTGCAAGCTTATTTACCACAACATTGTTTATATTTCTTATCTGAGCCATATGGTAATCAAAATCTAGTATATATAGTACATATAGTATTATAAGTACTATGCGTTCACGGGTGTTTGCACACAAATTGCACACATTATATCATCAACATTCGTTCTCTAAATTCATTATATCATTAAATTTCATACAAATATATATTTTCTTTATAACATTCATCGAATATATTCCAATTTTCTTGTTTTATAAATTTCCCAGCTAAATGTTTATAGAATTCATTTGAAGAATTGCCATCAAGACATCCTATGACAACTTTATTAAATCCTTTTTCCTTTAATTTAGAAAATGCGACATTAATTAATGCCTTGCCATAACCTTTTCCTTTAGCAGAAGATAAAAGATATAATACTTGAACTTCTCCATATCCTATAAAATCATCTCTCTCTGATTCTTTTATTTTTAAAATGCCAACTATTTTTTTATTTTCTTCTAATACATAATGATAATCATCTTGTTTAAATTTTTTTATTTCATTCTTTATTCTTTCAACTTTATTAGAAGAAATATTTTCTAACAATTTATCAGATACTATCCCTTTCAAGTTATCATTCCAACTAGAAATATTTACATTAATCCAATCTTCACAATCTTTTAACTCTTTTTTTCTAATAATATATTCCATTATCACACCTCTTATCTTTTTTTTATTTCTTGTTTCATAAATTCTATAAATTCATCAATAGACATTGAGTAAGTTTCTTCACTTCCATATTTACGGTAACTAATTAAATTATTATCTCTTTCATTATCTCCTATGATAAGTGTAATTGGATTTTTCATAACATTACTTTGTCTAATCTTTTTATCCATATTTTCTTTGAATTAAACATTTTTTTCACTCCTTACTACTAAAAAACAGTGTTATCCCTCTAAAGTGACATAATACTGCTTCATCACATAAAATTTTATTATAAATTAATTTTTTTACATAGCTTAAATCATTATAAATAAAGGTTTTATATAAAATGTGTGCATAGTTTTTTTATTTATGCACACATTTTGCACACAAAATTGCATTTTTGGACAAAAATTGGCCATTTTTATCAATTTTTTAATTTTTCTA
>CAJMOW010000043.1 GCA_905215145.1 uncultured bacterium
AAAAAGCTTCGATTATTTCGAAGTTTCTTTTATTTTATATAATTTTATGATACAATATCTTCTGGAGTTGGTTCTATGTTTAAAAAATTAAATATTTTAGATGAAAAAGAAAAAATTTTACGTGAAACTGCTAAAGAAGTTATTTTTCCTTTAACTAAAGAAGATAAAAAACTGATACAAAATTCTATTGATCAATTAACATATAGTCAAATCGAAGAATATGAAAAAAAATATGATTTAAGACCAGGCATGGGGCTTGCTTTCCCACAACTTGGATTAAGCAAAAGAATCATAATAATCGTACATGAATATGAAGACGGTAAATTTGATAATTATGTTGTTATTAATCCTAAAATAGTAAGTAATTCTGAAGAGATTATTGCAGCAGAAGCTGGTGAAGGATGTTTAAGTGTTAATAGAGATGTAGAAGGACATGTTCCTAGATTCGCAAGAGTAACAGTTGAAGGTTATGATGAGAGTGGAAACAAAATTAGAATTAGAGCAAGGGAAGAATTATCAATAGCATTTCAACACGAAATAGATCACTTAAATGGTATATTATTCTTTGATAGAATTAATAAGAAAAAACCATTTTATTCTGAAAATGAAATAAGATTAATATAAAAACAGTTTAGTTATTTTGTTCTAAACTGTTTTTCTTTGAATAAATACAACCACAATAATTTTGTCTATATAAATTATACATTTTTGATAGCTCTATACTACGTTTATATCCTTCTTTCTTTTTGAAATCAGAATATAAATATTTAACTTTATATTTTTCTTCAAGTTCTTTTCCTATTTCATTTAATACTTGAGAATTTTTATATGGACTAACTGTTAGAGTAGTCCCAAAAAAATCATAGTTATTATTTTTAGCAAATTGTACTGTTTTTTCTAATCTTAATTTATAACATTTGTGGCACCTACTACCACCCTCTTTTTCATTTTCCATTCCTTTTATTAGATTTTCATAAACCTCATTATCGTATTTACAATCTATAATGTTAATTGGATTAATAGATGGCAGTTCATTTATTAATCTGATTTGTTCATTAAGTCTTTTTTTATATTCATTATAAGGGAAAATATTAGGATTATAATAAAGGATAGTAATTTTAAAATACTTGCTTAAATATTCTAGTACATAACTACTGCAGGGAGCACAGCAACTATGAAGAAGCAACGTTGGTGTTTTATCTTCAATGTTGTCTATAATGCTTTCAAGCACTAATTGATAATTAGTTTTCATTATGGATTTAATCTAGTTGGTCCTCTATAAATTAATGTTGCTTCTCTTATATTGTCTATTTCAAATATTTGCATAAGTATTCTACCCATACCAACACCAAACCCTCCATGAGGTGGGCAACCATATTTAAAGAAATCTAAATAAAATTGTAATAAACTAGGTTCTATTCCTTTTTCAATAATTTGTTTCTTTAAAATATCATATCTATGTTCTCTTTGCGCTCCACTTGTAATTTCAAGTCCTTTAAATAGTAAATCGTATGTTTGAGTTTCTCCTTTTTCATCTTTCATTACATAAAATGATCTTGCACTGTAAGGAAAGTTTGTAATAAATACAAAATCACTATTATATTTTTCTTTAGCATATTTGCAAATTAATTCTTCTTCTTTTCTTTCTAAATCGTCTGTTTTTTCAGATACAAAATTATATTTTTCTTTAATTATTTTTTTTGCATCCTCAAATTTTATTTTAGGGAATTTCATACTTACATCTGAAACTTCAACATTGAAATATTTTTTTATTTCTTCTCCATATTTTTCTTTTAATTTTGAAATAAAATATTTTATCCAATTTTCTTCTTCCTTCATTACATCTTCTACAGAGTTTATCCATGATATTTCAACATCTATCATCTCGATTTCTGTTGCATGATAACTTGTATGAGAATTTTCTGCTCTAAATACTGGACCTATTTCAAATATTTTGTCAAATCCTGATGCCATTGTCATTTGTTTATAAAATTGTGGAGATTGGGATAAACATGCTTGTTGACCGAAATAATCTAATTTAAACATTTCTGCTCCACTTTCTGCACTACTCGCGCTTATTTTAGGAGTATGGATTTCAGTATAATCGTTATTATACCAATATTCTCTCATCATTTGTTCTATATATGATTGGCACTTAAATAATAATTGATTTTCCACTCTTCTTAAATCTAAATATCTATAATCAAGTCTTGTTTCTCTTAATGTATTATCTTTGTTTTTTAAATCAATTGGTAATTCAACATCGGATGTACTTGTTACTTCTATTTTGCTTGGAATTATTTCTAACCCATTTAATTTTACTTTTTCATTTTTTACAACTTTACCAGTCACTTTTATTGTACTTTCAAGTGGTAATGTGTCAATTATTTTAACCAATGCTTTATTATTTTCATCTTCTTTTTCTATTGTTATTTGTACTTTATCAAATTTATCTCTTAATATTACAAATTGTACATATTGTAAATTTCTTATATTATCTACAAATCCTTGTATTACTATTTCTTTATTTTCTTGATCGATTAATTCTTTTATCTTCATATTTTATCCTTTCTTACTTATATGACGTGTATATACTGCATCACTTGCATTACTGTAAACATTATAATTATAATGTTTTCTTGTTCTTCTGTTATATATTCTAAATTACAATCTAAAAGTGAATATATTGAGTTTATCTGTTCTTTTGTTATACTTACACCATAATATGATGGATTTGGTATATCAAGTATTGGATTTGGTGAATAAAATTTATGAGCATAGTGTATAATTAGAATTATTTTTAATATTTTTTACTTTGTAATATTCACCATCAGGGCCTATAAAAAGTTCAAATCCTTTTACCTGTTCGGGCAAATAATATTTATTAAAGTCGAGTACTGCTTCCATTTTATATATTCCTATCTAAATATTCCACTAACTTATCAAATTCTATTTTTTCTTCTGTTTTTTCATGATTATTTTTTATAGTTGCTACATTTGTTTTAATTTCTTCTTCACCTATTATTATTACAAATTTTGAATTTAATCTATCTGCTTGTTTAAAATTTGATTTGATATTTCTATTTAGGTAATCCATGTCTACTTTAAAACCATTCATTCTTAAATTATTTGTTACATTTAATGACTTTTGTTTTTCATTTTCACTCATTGGTATAATATAAACATCAATACCATCATCCTCTATTACATTTATATTTTCATAATCAAGAGCTGTTAAAAGTCTTTCAAATCCAAGTGCGAATCCAATACCAGCAGTACTTGGTCCACCTATTGTTTCAACTAAATTATTATATCTTCCACCAGCACACAATACATTTTGACTCCCAAAACCTTCTACATTAGCTTCAACTTCAAATACAGTATTTGTATAATAATCTAAACCTCTAACTATTTTTGGATTTACAACGTATTCAATATCCAAAGCTTCTAGGTATTTTTTTACATTTTCAAAATGTTTTTTGCTTTCCTCATTTAAATAATCTAAAATACTTGGTGCATTTTTTAATATTTCTGTTTCTTTATCTACTTTACAATCTAATATTCTAAGGGGATTTTTTAAAAATCTAGTTTTACAATCTTCACATAATGTATTTATATGAGGTTTAAAATATTCTATAAGCGCATCTCTATAGTTTTTTCTTGATTCTGCATCACCAAGTGAATTGATATTTACCTTAATTCCCTTTAAACCTAGAAGTTTATAAAAATTAACAGGTATACTTATTATTTCTGCATCAATCATTGGATCATTTGTTCCAAATACTTCTACACCAAATTGATAAAATTCTCTATATCTACCTGATTGTGGTCTTTCGTATCTATACATTGGACCATAATACCAAGTTTTGATTGGTTGTTCTGTTCTTGCATACATTTTATTTTCTATGAAACTTCTTACAACACCTGCAGTCCCTTCTGGTCTAAGTGTAATATTTCTATTTCCTCTATCTGTAAAATCATATGTTTCTTTTGAAACAATATCAGATGTTTCACCTACACCTCTATGAAATAGGTCACTTGCTTCAAATAATGGTGTTCTTACATATTCATAGTTATATTTTTCCATAAGTGCTTTTAACAAATTTTCTAAATAAACTATTTTTTTTCCAGTATTGCCATATACGTCATATGTACCTTTTTGTTTTTGTATCATTTTATCACTCCTTTATATAAAAAAAGTCCTTAAAATATAAGGACGAATTATCGCGGTGCCACCTTAATTCATGTATAAACATGCTCTTAATTCCTTATAACGTAGGAAAACGATTATTTATTGATTTTAACGTCTTCATTATAAAATATTTAATGTTTTCACCAACCACATTTTCTCTAAAAAATATTTTTATAATTACTAATTAAAAAATAATTTATAGGTAGATTATACCTTTTTTTTCTTTATTAGTCAATAGTTTCTATATGAGTTAAAATCCAACTATAATCTGATTGATTATATATGTTTCTACAAAAAGGGCATACACCAGAAGTATTTACACTTATACTAGCACCACAATTGGGGCATTTTTTAATTATTGATGCAATTTTAAAATTTCTTATTTTTTCAAGAGTCAAAAAGTTTGTTTTTTCAACTCTTGATTTATTATTCCCACTTACTAATTTGTTTGTAGTTTTATCTACTATATAATCCATGTAACGAGAAATTAATTTTACTTTTATAATAAATTTTTCTTCTGAAATTTTTATATCTACAATATCCGTAGATTTTACATTTAATTCATCGTACATTTGTCTTAGGTTTTTACTATTTAATTCTTCTAATTTTTTTTCATATTCCTCGTAAACGTCTTTACTTATAAAGTGAGCTACTCTTTTTAGGTTTGAAGTCATATATGACATATGTAACATAACAAACATGTTATCTATTTGAGTTTTAAATGCACTTTCTGTAAATGTTGGATCTAAATTAATTAATTCGTTCATATTTCCTCCTATAATTGTCTTTGATTAAGTGATTGTTTTTTAGATAATACCCATTTTGAAGTATTTCTTGTTATGATAGCACGGCAATATTCACATGTTGTAGAATTATCATCATTAATTTCTGCTCCACAGTTTGGACATTTATTTACTTTTTCTCCTACTGATTTTATGTAAGTAAGTTCATATGTAATTTCAATTTTATTTTTATCATTTCCTCTTACAACTTTATTTTGACTATCAACTATATAATCATAGCAATTAACAGTCATTATTACTGTAGCTGTTTCAATATTGTTTTCTATTTTTAAATTAGTTAAAGAAGCAGTTACTAAATTTATTTCTTTCATAATGTTTTTTTCATTTTTTACTCTTAATGTATCTAATTGCATTGAATACATATTATATAACTCATCTGTTGTAAGTGTTCTAATTTTTCCATCATCTAAATTCATCCAAGCTTCTTGTACATCTTTATATATATTAAATGCTTCATTTTTAAATTCATATAAGTTTAAGTTAGGATCTATTTTACTTATCAAATCTAAATCCATATCTTTTGATTTTATAATTTGTTTTTTTTCTGTCTTTCGTTTACTTATTTCATTTTCAATTACAAATACTACGATAAATAGTACTACTACAATCATAAGCGATGTTAAAGAAGCAGGTTTTCCTGAACCACTTGAAGAATCACTTGAATCCCAACTTGAAGAACTATCCCAACTATCAGAAGAACCACCCCAACTGCTTCCACCTGAATCATAACTACTATCAAATCCAGAATCTGCATCTACTTTAGTTATTTTTATTGTATTTGCTCCAACAACAAGGGTTAAAAATAATATTAAATATATTGTTACTTTTTTTAATTTATTCATTTAAAAAACTTCTTTCTTTTATTTATTATTTAAATTTTTGTAAACTGTATTAACATTACATAAAAGCATAGCAACTGTCATTGGACCAACACCACCAGGTACTGGTGTTATTAAGCTTACTTTGTTTTTTACATTTTCATAGTCTACATCGCCATACAATTTTCCATCAATCCTATTTATGCCGACATCAATAACTACACTATCTTTTTTTACCATATCTTCTGTTATTAAATGTTTTTTACCAACAGCGACTACAAGTATATCTGCATTTTTTGTAAATTCTTTCAAATTGTTTGTTTTTGAATGACAAACAGTTACTGTTGCATCATTGTTTAGAAATAAACTTATTAGAGGTTTTCCTACTAGTTTACTTCTTCCTACTATAACTACATTTTTCCCAGGTATAGATACACCTGATTCTTCTAATAATTTGATTATTCCCTGAGGGGTACAAGAAACTAGACATTTTTTATTATTTATAAGTTTTCCAACATTTATATCAGTTAATCCATCTACATCTTTATTTCTTGATATATAGTTGATTAGTTTTTCTTCATTAAATTTTTCTGGAATTGGTAATTGTAATAATATTCCATGAACATATTCATCATTATTTAATTCTATTATTTTGTTTATTATTTCTATTTCTCTTGAGTCTTCATCAAATTTTATATGTTTTAAATATATTCCAACTTCGCTACATGCTTTTTGTTTTGCACTAATGTATACATTACTGGCTTCATCATTACCAATTTGGATAACAGCTAAGCAAGGTTTTATCATATATGTTTTTATTTCTGCTTTTAATTCTTCTTTTATTTTTGTGCTAATTATTTTACCATCTATATTACTCATTATATCCCTCAATTTCTAATGGAAATTTTTTCATAAGATTTAATATTTGTTCTTTTAAATCATTCATTATTTTTTCATTATTATAGTTTTTTAGTGCGGAAACTATTATATTTCCGATTTCTATAAATTCTTGTTCTTTTAATCCTCTTGTTGTCATTGCTGGGCTTCCTATTCTAATACCACTTGTGACAAAAGGTGATTCTGTTTCATTTGGTATAGTGTTTTTATTTACTGTTATATTTATGCTTTCTAAAATTTTTTCTGCTTCGGCACCAGTTAATCCTATAGATTTAACATCTACTAATATTAAATGGTTATCCGTGCCGCCTGATACAATTCTTATATTATTCTCAATTAAAACGTTACACAAAGCTTTTATGTTTTTTAATACTTGTTCTTGATATAATTTGAATTTTGGATTTAGAGCTTCATAAAAGCATTGTGCTTTAGCTCCTATTACATGCATTAACGGCCCACCTTGTATCCCAGGAAATATTGTTTTATTAATTCTTTTAATTATTTCTTCATTATTAGTAAGTATTAATCCACCTCTTGGGCCCCTTAATGTTTTATGCGTAGTAGATGTAACTACATCAGCATAGTATAGTGGATTTTCATGAAGTGAAGTTGCAACTAATCCAGCAATGTGTGCCATATCTACCATTAAAATTGCCCCGCACTTATCACAAATTTCTCTAAATTTTTTAAAATCTATTTTTCTTGAATATGCACTAGCACCTGCAACAATCATTTTAGGATGTTCTTTTAGTGCTTTTCTTTCTAGTTCTTCATAATCTATAAGTTCTGTTTCTTTGTTTACCTCATATGATACAAAATCATAGTCAATACCACTAAAATTTATACTATGTCCATGAGTTAGATGCCCTCCATGAGATAAATTCATTCCCATCACCTTATCATGTGGTTTTAAAAGGGCTCTATATACTGCCATATTTGCGCTACTACCACTATGTGGTTGAACATTCGCATATTTGCAATCAAATAGAAGACAGGCATATTTAATTGCAAGTTTTTCTATATCATCAATGTATTTGCAACCACCATAATATCTTTTTCCTGGGTATCCTTCTGCATATTTATTTGTTAAAATACTACCCTGAATTTTTAAAATATCATTGGAAACAAAATTTTCTGATGCAATCAACTCTATATTTTCATTTTGCCTCTTATATTCGTTAATAAGGGCTTGTTTAATATTATTATCCATAGTCTATCACCAATATCATTATACTATAAATATAAACAAAAAAAACATATTAAATATGTTTTTTTACATTAATATACATTAATTTGAAGTATTTTCACTACAATTATTATTTTCTGTAGAACATGCAGAAGAGCTATCTTCTTGTTTTTCAGTTGTGCTTTGTTTTTCATCTTTCAAAGTTTGTTCATTTTTTATTTCTTCTGTGTCTATTTCTGTTTTTGCTTCAGTATTTTGATTTTTTTCTGTAGTTACACTAGTTTTAGTTTCATTTGTTTTAGCTGTTTCTTGTTTGGTTGTTTCTTGTTTAATTGTTGAAGTTGTTGTTTTTGTTGAAACGGTAGCAGCATTTCCATTATCTTCTTTATAAGAACTTTCTAAACTTTCTCCTGAAAATAAAGCCTTAATTTTTTGTTTTGCATTATCAATTGTAGATTGTGTTGGAATCATTACATATAGTTTTTGGTGTTGATATGAATATGTATATTCACTAGCATTTGTTCCATCTAAAGATATGCTAGTAACATTCCATTTTGCCATATCATCTAATTGCATCTTTATAAGTTCTGTTATTTTACTTTGATCCATATTTGTTATAAATGTATCTTCTAATGAATCTAGTATACTTACATAGTTTGTAATTATTGCTTTTGAACAAACTTTACTTATAAGTGCAGCAATTACAGCTTCCTGATTCTCACCACGAGCTCTATCACCACCTGCTAAAGTTTTTCTAGTTCTTGAAAATTCTAATGCTTGTTCTCCATTCATTTTATTATATCCTTGTTTAAATGTATATTTTTCTCCTGAAAAACTATATTTTGAGTATACATTTACTCCACCTACTGCATCTACCATTTTGATAAGTGAAGTAAAATTAACTTTTACATAATAGTTTATATCTATTCCAAGTAAATTTTGAATTGTCTTTTGTGACTTATCTATGCCATATATTCCTGCATGTGTAAGTTTATCTTTATAACCTGTTGTTCCATCTAATTGTACATAATAATCTCTTGGTATTGTTGTTAACAACACTTGTTTTGTTTTAGGATTAACAGATGCGATTATATTAACATCACTTCTTGATATTGAAGATATCTTCCCATATGTATCCATTCCAGAGATATAAACATTAAAAGGTTCTTCTGAAACATTTACGTCTTTTTCAATATCGTCGTTTTTGTTTTCTATTTTTACTTCAAATGAATAGATTACTTTTGTCTTTTCATCAAATGTAGTATATAAGCTTTTAGTTGTGCTTGCCTCACTTACTAATAATTCTTTATATGATTCTTCCATTATTATTGCATCTGTTTTATTATCATAAAGTTCTTGAAGTAATAATTCATAATCATCTTTTTGTGCTTTTGTATAAGTTATTGTTTTATCAAGTGTTTCTAATGCTTTGTCAATATTATATATATCAGTTTTAACATATGAAATTTCTTTTCCTTTAAGTTCATTTATTTTATTATAATTTGAATTTTTATTGACAACCACTATATAGTTTTCAGTTTTATAATTTTTTGACATTATTTTATTTAAAAATCCAAAAGTCTTGTTAAAATATATAAACATAACTAAAAATATTAAAGAAAGAATTGTTGAAGCACAACATAATGTAATTCTTGTTTTTTTCTTTTTTTTGTTTAGTT
>CAJMOW010000044.1 GCA_905215145.1 uncultured bacterium
ATATGATTATTAATCTAAGTTTTACTTAGATTTTTTTTGTTTATTTTTTTTAAAAAATTATGTATAATATAAATAATTGTTTGAAACTTAATTGGAGGAAAAAAATATGTTAGATGTGATTGTTGATACATTATTAGATGGAATAAAACTAATCCCTTTTTTATTTATTGCTTTTTTAATACTAGAATTATTAGAACACAAATTAAGTGGTAAGAATAAAAAAATAATAGAAAAATCAGGAAAATTTGGTCCAATAATTGGTAGTATGTTAGGTGCATTCCCACAATGTGGTTTTTCCGTTGCTGCAACAAATTTTTATGCTACAAGAATCATAACTCTTGGAACACTTATATCTATATATTTATCAACCTCAGATGAAATGTTACCACTATTAATATCAGAAGGAGTTGATATAAAGTTAATTATTAAAGTATTAGGTATAAAAATATTAATAGGTATGATTAGTGGTTTTATAATAGATTTAATATTTAGAAAAAAAGAAAAAAATCATATTCATGATTTTTGTGAAGAAGAACATTGTAATTGTAAAAATGGTGTACTTATATCAACAATAAAACATACATTAAATATTACATTGTTTATAATAATAATATCTTTTATATTAAATACCATTATATACTATGTTGGTGAAGATACATTAGGAAATTTAATATTTAGAAAAAAAGTGTTAGGCCCTATCTTATCAAGTTTAATAGGATTAATTCCAAATTGTGCTTCAAGCGTAGTAATAACACAACTATATTTGGAAAATGTTATATCATTTGGAGCAATGATGTCAGGTTTATTAACGGGAAGTGGAGTTGCTATATTAGTACTTTTTAAAGTAAACAAAAATTTAAAAGAAAATTTAAAAATATTAGGCCTTGTATATATAATAGGAGTAATTTCTGGAATAATTATAGAACTTATAAATATTGTTTAAAATTTATAAGTTTTTAATTGTCAAAACACGAACAAATGTATTATAATTATATATGGAGATGATTTCATGGAAAGAGTAATATTACATATAGATGTTAACAATGCTTTTTTATCATGGAGTGCAATTTACCTTTTAAATAATGGATATAAATATGATATAAGAAATAGCTATGCAGTAATAGGTGGAGATGAGGAAACAAGAAGAGGAATAGTTTTAGCCAAATCTACACCGGCAAAAAAACTTGGTATAGTAACAGGTGAAACACTTTACAGTGCACGAAAAAAATGTAGGGTATTAAAAACTTATCCTATGCAATATGATTTTTACAAAGAAATGTCAAATAAATTATTTGAGCTATTAAAAAATTATACATCAGATATAGAAGTTGCATCTATAGATGAATGCTACTTAGATTATACATCAGTAAAAAAACTATATGGAAATGAATTAGATTTCGCAAAAAAAATTCAAAAAGAGATATATGAAAAATTAGGATTTACAGTAAATAGCAAATAATAAATTATGTGCGAAAATGGCATCAGATTTTACAAAACCTAATAAAATACATACCCTATATGATAATGAAGTAAAAACTAAGATGTGGCCACTTGATGTTGGAGATTTATTTGGAATTGGAAAACAAACAAAAATAAAATTAAAAAAAATAAATATAAACACAATAGAAGATTTAGCTAAAGCAGATTATACATTTTTATACAAATATTTTAAGAATCAAGCTAAGCAAATGATAGAAAGTGCTAATGGTATAAATAACCAAATAGTAAATAGTATACCACCAGAAAACAAAGGAATAGGAAACGAAATAACACTAAATCATGATATTTATAATAAAGAAGAACTATATGATAAATTATTATATTTATCAGAAAAGGTTGGTTTAAGACTAAGAAATTTAAATAAATATGCATACGTAGTAGTAGTAGTTGTAAAAGATGTTTATTTTAAAAAATATAGTCATCAAATAAAATTAACTAATCCAATAAATTCAACAAATGAAATTTATGAAATTTCAATTAAAATATTAAATGAAATGTGGAGAGATATACCAGTTAGATTGATAGGAATAAGACTTGATAATTTAACTTCATCATTTAATTATCAAGCATCAATATTTGATGACTTTAATAAAAAAAGTAAAAATGAAAAATTAGATAAAACAATTGATAATTTAAAAACAAAATACGGTAATAACATATTAAAAAAAGCAAAACTATTATCACATGATAAATAATTTAGTGGAAATAAATACAGTAATATGGTATACTTTATAGGGTGATAGAATGAAGAAAACAATAATTAGATATAGTATTTTATTATTAATAGCAGTCTTTATATTTATATTAATAAGATTTGTGTTTATGAAAGAAAAAACATTTGACAAAATAAACTATAAACAATATACACAATTAAAAAGTAACAATAAAACAAATTATATATATATAACAAGCGATGATTTCAAGATAGAAGAATTTGAACATCAATTAGTTTTGTTAATGAATGAAAAAAATATTGATATAAAAAAATTAGATGTAACTAAGCAATCAGAATTTGAGCAAATTATATCAGATGAATTATTTATAGATTACTTTTCAGATTCTCCTGTATTTCCAAATTTAATAATAATGAAAGATGGAAAAATAGTTAACGCTATAACATATTCATCACAAGAAGAATTAGAAAATATAGAAGTGGAAAAATAATATGGATACAAAAATAATAAAACAAATGGTAAATGATTTAAATATAAATGAAAAAAGTATAATAGCTACATTAAAACTATTAGAAGATGGAAATACAATTCCTTTTATAGCAAGATATAGAAAAGAAGCTACAGGAGCACTTGATGAAGAACAAATAAGAAAAATAAATGAAGTATATGAATATCAAGTAAATCTATTAAAAAGAAAAGAAGATGTAATAAGATTAATAGATGAAAAAGGTTTAATGAATGATGAATTAAAACAAAAAATTCTTTCTTCAACAAAGTTAGTAGAAGTGGAAGATTTATATAGACCATACAAAGAAAAGAAAAAAACAAAAGCAACAGATGCTATAAATAATGGATTAGAACCATTAGCAAAAAAAATTCTTTCATTTCCAGAAAATGGAGATATAAATAAGCTATCAATTCCTCATTTATCTGATAAAGTAAAAACAGTAGAAGAAGCTGTGACTGGTGCTGAATATATAATAGCAGAATACATAAGTGATAATGCATCATATAGAAAATGGATTAGAACAAATACATATTTATATGGAAAAATAACAAGCAAATTAAAAAAGAATGCCAAAGATAACGAAAAAATATATGAAATGTATTATGACTATAGCGAACCTATAAAAGAAATAAAACCACATAGAATACTTGCTTTAAATAGAGGAGAATCAGAGAAAGTATTAACAGTTTCAATAGAAATAGATGAAACAAAAATAATTGAATATTTAAAAAATAAAATAATAAAAAGAGATTCATTTGTAAATGAATATGTTATTTTATCAATAATAGATAGCTATAAAAGATTAATTAAGCCAAGTATTGAAAGAGAAATAAGAAGTGAATTAACAGAACATGCAAGTGAAGTTGCTATAGATAATTTTAGTAAAAACTTAGAAAAATTATTATTACAACCACCTATGAAAGATAAAATGATATTAGGACTAGATCCAGCTTATAGAACAGGATGTAAACTTGCGGTTATAGACCAAACAGGACAAAGAATAAAAATAGAAAAAATATATCCACATGAACCTGTAAATAAATATGAAGAAGCAAAAAAAATAACAATTGATCTTATAAATAAATATAATATTGATATTATTGCTATAGGAAATGGAACAGCATCTAGAGAAAGTGAAGCTTTCATAGTTGATGTAATAAAAAATGTAAATAGAAAAGTTGAATATATAATAGTAAGTGAAGCAGGTGCTAGTGTATATTCAGCATCAAAACTTGCTATTGAGGAATTTCCAGATTTACACGTTGAAGAAAGAAGTGCGATAAGTATAGCTAGACGTTTACAAGATCCACTTTCAGAACTTGTGAAAATAGATCCACAAAGTATAGGAGTAGGGTTGTATCAACACGATGTTCCAAATAAACAATTATCTGAATCCCTTAATTTCGTAGTAAGTTGTGCAGTAAACTCAGTAGGCGTAAATGTAAACACAGCAAGTCCATTTTTATTTAAATATGTATCAGGAATTAATAAAAAAAATATTGAAAAAATAATTAACTATAGAAATGAAAAAGGAAAAATTTTATCAAGAGATGAATTAAAAAAATTACTTTCAGATAAAACATATGAACAAGCAATTGGATTTTTAAGAATTGTTGATGGAAAAAACATTTTAGATGAAACTTCCATTCACCCTGAAAGTTATGATTTAACACGTAAATTATTAAAAGAACTAGATTTAAAAATAGATGATATTGGTAAAGAAGATTTTAAATTAAAATTAGAAAAAACAGATATAAATAATTTAGCTGCTATTTTAAAAAGTGATTATTACACATTAGAAGATATAATTAAATCATTAATAAAACCAAATAGAGATCCAAGAGATACAATGCCAAAACCAATTCTAAAAAGTGAT
Organism: uncultured bacterium; assembly: GCA_905215145.1. The sequence continues at coordinate 4,559 of CAJMOW010000044.1, forward strand.
ATATTACATATAGAAGATTTAAGCATTGGTATGAAATTACAAGGAACAGTAAGAAATGTTGCACCTTTTGGAGTATTTATTGATATAGGACTTAAAAATGATGCACTAGTGCACATTTCTAGACTATCAAATAAATATGTAAAAGATCCAATGGAAGTTGTTAATGTTGGTGATATAGTAGATTGTTATGTATATGAAATATCAAAAGAAAAAAATAAAGTTTCACTTTCGTTAATAGAGGTGTAAAATGAAAAAAATATTATTATTAATGGTATTATTCTTAACTGCATGCTCAAGCGAAGCAATGAAAGGTTATTTGACAGTAAAATGTGTAAAAGAAGATGAATTTAACGATACAAAAAATACAAACACAATAACTATAAAACATAAAGATAATAACATTACAAATATTGAAATTAGCTATAAATATGAGACTACTAATAAATATACATTAGATTCTTATAAACAAAGTTTAATATCTGAATCACGTAAATATAAAAATGTAGAAATAGAAAAAAATGAAAATAAATCAAGCTTTGAGTTAATTTATAAAATTGATTATTCAAATACAACAAATGAAATAAAGCAAGAATTTAATTTAGAAGAATTAGAAAGTAACCAAGTAAAGAATTTAGAAAAACAAGGCTATAGTTGTAAGTAGGAGGAATTATGAATAAAAAGAAGTTAATGTTGGTAATTGATATATTGTTAGGTGCAATTTTAGTTGGAGTTATGACATTTGGAATATATCAATATCTAAAAAGTGATGGTGAAAAATTCAAAGCAGAATATGAGGCATTAAACAATGAAAATGTAAATATAAATATTTCAAAAAATAATCCAATTAAATATGTAACTTTGGATGAAGTATTTGATATTATACAAAATAAAACAGGAGTAATATATTTTGGATTCCCTGGATGCCCTTGGTGTAGAAACATGATACCAGTTTTATTTGAAGCAGCAAAAAATAATAACATAGATACAATTTATTACTTTAATCCAAGAAATGTAAAAAAGTCTGATAATGATGAGTATAATAAATTAAAAGAAATATTAAATGAATATTTATCCGAAGATGAAAATGGTCAAAAAGTATTATATGTCCCAGATGTTTATTTTATTAAAGATGGAAAAATAGTAGGACACCATTTAGGTACTGTTGACTCACAAGAGGATCCAACTATTTCATTGACAGAAGAAGAAAAAAATGAATTATTAGATATATTTAATGAATTATTTGAAAAAATTAGAAACTAGTTATTTCTAGTTTTTTTAATGATTAAATTGTGTTATAATCTTAATGTAATAATGAAAGGAATATCAATCAGTATTGATTGAGGTGAAAAGATGGTATATTTAGATTACAGTGCAACAACACCAGTTAATAAAGAAGTATTAGAAAGCTTTAATAAAGCATCATTAGATTTTTTTGGAAATCCTAATTCATTACATAAACTTGGAATGCAATCAAAAAAATTAATAGATGATGCAACAGAACAAATATCTTCAATATTGAATGTAAAACCTAGTGAAATAATATATACAAGTGGTTCTAGTGAATCAAATAATTTAGCCATAAAAGGAATTGCTCTTAAATATAAAAATAGAGGAAAACATATAATAACGTCTCCTTTAGAACACTCATCTATATATGGCCCTTTAAATTTCTTAACAGAAAATGGTTTTGAAGTTGATTTTGTAAAATTGAATTCAAATGGTTTAGTAGATTTAGAAAATTTAAAAGAATTAATAAGAGAAGATACTATTTTAGTTAGTATAGCCTCTGTTAATAGTGAGATAGGATTATTGCAACCAATAGAAGAAATAGCTAATATAGTTAAAGAATATCCAAAATGTTTCTTTCATGTTGATATGACTCAATCAATAGGAAAAGTAGATATTCCTTTAACAAATATTGATTTAATGAGTTTTTCAGCTCATAAAATATATGGACTTAAAGGTATAGGTTGTTTAATAAAAAAAGAAAAAGTATTACTTGAACCAATAATTCATGGTGGGAAAAGTACAACAGTATTTAGAAGTGGTACACCTGCAACACCTTTGATAGTCTCTATATCAAAAGCACTACGTTTAGAACATACTTCATTAGATGAAAAATATAAAAATGTTTTAGAAAAAAGAAATTATTTAAAAGAAAGATTAGAAAAGTATGAAAACGTTTATATAAATAGTAATGATTATTCAATTCCCTATGTTCTTAATTTTAGTGTAATAGGTGTAAAACCAGAAACTATGTTACATGCATTAGAAATGGATGATATATATATATCAACACAAAGTGCATGTTCAACAGGTCAAATGTCTAAACCAGTATTTGCGGTAACTAATGATGAAAAAAGAGCTCTTTCAAGTTTAAGAATAAGTATATCTAATTATACAACTAAAGAGGAGTTAGATTTATTTTTAAAATCCTTCGATAAAAATTATAAAAAGTTAATATTAAAGTAGGTGAAATATGAAAATACTTAAATTTAATGCAGTTTGGTGCAGTGGTTGTTTAGTTATGAAAAAGACCATAAAAGAAATAAAGGAATTATATCCAGAAATAGAATTTATTGATTATGATTATGATTTAGATGAAAAAGAAGTTGAAAAATGGAATGTTGGTACATTAATACCAGTTATGATTTTTTTAAATGAAGAAGGAAAAGAAATATTCCGTTTAAATGGTGAAAAATCTAAAAAAGAAATAGTAAAAGTAATAGAGGAGTTAAGAAATGAAAAAAATTAAATATATATTTTTATTTATTTTATCTTTCTTATTTATATTACCAAGTATAAATGCAGAAGAAAAAAAACAAGTAAATGTATATTTATTTCATTCTAATACTTGTAGTCATTGTAAAGCCGAAATAGAATTTTTAAACGAAATTCAAAAAGAATATGAAAATTTGAAAATTAATTTATATGAAATAAATGATGTAAAAGAAAACAAAGAATTAATGATTAATATAAAAGAAAAATTAAATATTGATTCACCTATGGTTCCTTTTACAGTCATAGGGGATTATTATTATATAGGATATAATGATGGCGTAAAAGATGGAATAAAAAATTTAATAGAAAAATATACATCTGAAGAACAATATGATGTTATTAAAGATACAATAGATGGAAAAGATGTTTCAAACTTTAAAATTAAAAATGGAGAAATTAATAAAATATCAACAGTGTTTGGTGAAATAGATCCTGCAAAAGTATCATTACCAATACTTTCTGTAATAATGGGTGCTATTGATGGATTTAATCCATGTGCAATGTGGGTTTTGATATTTTTAATAACAATGTTATTTAATATGGAAAATAAAAAAAGAATGTGGGCACTTGGTATTACATTCTTAGTTACATCAGCTTTGATATATTTAGTATTTATGTTTGTATGGCTTGGAGTAGCAACCAAATTACTTACAACGATTAGTTGGTTAAAATTATTAATTGGTTTAGTAGCGTTAATAGGTGCATTCATAAATTTAAAAGGATTTATAAAATCGATAGTTAAAAAGGATGCTGGTTGTGAAGTTGTTGATAACTCTAAAAGAAAGAAAATTATATCTAAAATAAAAAAGTATACATCAGAAAAAAGTTTTATTTTAGCAATGTTAGGAGTAATGTTGTTAGCTATTTCTGTAAATGCTATAGAACTTGCATGTTCTGCCGGACTTCCAGTTTTATTTACAAATGTTTTAGCCTTGAATGATATTAATTTTATTGAAAAATGCATATATATTTTTATTTACATATTCTTCTTCTTAATAGATGATATCATAGTGTTTTTTGTAGCAATGTTTACTCTTAACATTAAAGCACTTTCAACAAAATATACAAAATATTCTCACTTAATAGGTGGAATCATAATGCTTATTATTGGAATACTTATGATATTTAAACCTGAATGGTTAATGTTTAATTTTTAAACGACCATTCTTTTTTTACTATATATTTACGCATACATAAAAGTTACTCATTGACAAAAAATTAGAAATAATGTAATCTGTATTATAGATAGGAGTGAGAGAATGAACGAAGTTCAAAATGAAAAAAAGTTAGTACAGGTGTAGTGTTTTAATCACATTATTAGTAGTATTATTAGTGGGATGTATAAGTTTTATAGTATATGACAAATTTATAAAGAAGGATAATACAGAGAATAATCCACAAACAGAAGAGAAAGATAATACAAAAAATGATTCGCAAATAGAAAACAAAGATGATTTAATCGTTAATGGAGAAAAATATGAATTAATAGATATTAATGCAGATATAGATTTTGATTCATATAAAATGGTATTAAATACTTGTTTCAAATGTGGAAGTTGGGATTTTATTTTTGACACAGAAACAACTGCAAGGTATGTTGATCAGGATATAAAATTTCCAAAACCAATAAAATATTGGGCAACTGCAGGTGGTAATAATATTTCAAGTAGTAATAATGAACATATTGAATACTTTCTTTTAAGTGGTGAAGGTGATTTATATGCAATTGATAAATCAACAAAAGAAATAGATTTAATATTAAGTAATAAAAATGTAACTGCAATAGCTAATGCGACAGATGAAGATGGAACAGAAATTGCTGTGTTAAAAACAACATCAGGAAATAAAAAAATTGTTTTAAAGTAATATCAAATAAAAAATAGATAGGAGTGAAAGAATGAACGAAATAAAAAATAAAAAAGGAGATGCAGTAAAAGTAGTATTAATAATCGTTTTATTGATTTTATTAATAGCTAGTATGAG
>CAJMOW010000045.1 GCA_905215145.1 uncultured bacterium
CAGGAAAAATTTCAGTTGAATCATCACCCGTAAACAATCCGTTGGCCTTAAAATAAATAAGATATGGTGCACATTGACCTTTTGAAAAATATTCTTTTATTGTATAACCTGACCAGGCAAGTACATCTTGTGTATTTTCATCTTTTCTATAGGACCAATTTGTACTTCTAAGACCATCATATATAGCATATTGATTTCCAAACTCATAACCATCATTAGTTTTTACATAACTAAATTGTCCTTCGTTTCCTTTTCCATCATTATAATAGCATGTTTTTGTTTCCTCAGCATCTACTCTAATAATACAACAAAAAATACAAATAAACATAAATATAAAATAATGGTATCTTTTTTTCATAAATCACCTCTAACTACAATTAATTATATCATAAAAAAAACAGTAAATATACTATTATATACTGTTAATTTTATCATTCATCATTGAAAAAATCATCAAAAAATTGGTCATCAGTTATGTTTTCTTTTATGTTAGTATTGGAATTACTTTTTTGTTCAACAATTGCATCTTTATTTTTTTCAACTGTTTTTTCTTCTTCTATTATTTTATTTTCCTTAGATTTTTCTTTTTCAAGTCTTTCTTCTTCTTCGAGTTCTGCTATTTTAGCATCTATTTTTTTAACTAAATCATCAACATTTAAAGATGGTTTTGGACTTTTCTTTGGCATATCAGGCATATCAAACAATGGTGGGAAATCAGAATTTTCGCCCATACCTTTCATCATTTCATTTATTTTTTCATCTTTTTTTGCTTGAACAAAAGCCTTCAAATCAAATATTTTAACAGGAAGTTTAGTTCTTGTTGGATATAGTGCTGGTTGCTTTGTCATTCCCCATTCAATTTTATGATCAAATTTTAACTTTGTTTTAAAAGGACGCATTCTTGATCTTAAAATTAAAGCATCTTCTTCTTTAAAGTTTTGTAAATCTGTTACTGTTACAAGTGGTCTTGAGTCAGTTTTATCATCTTTCTTTGACTTAACATCTCCACACATTTTACTAATTTCTTCTAAAGCTGCAAGTTCTGTACTTAACAAGTAAATTGTATTACCACAGTTTCCTCTAATAGTTTCTGCTTTTTCTTTTCCATAAACATCATTTAATTGTGAAAAGTTCTGAATTATAAATGAAAGTTTAATATTTCTAGAACGTGCTGCAGATACCATAGCATCAACATCAGAAAGAGGTGGCATGTTAGCAAACTCATCAAGTAAAAAATTAGTTCTATGTTTTAATTTTCCACCTGGATTTTCTTGTGCAACTCTAACTAATGTTTCATAACATTGTTTTAAGAAAATTGTAACAAGCGAATGATAGGTTTTCTTTTCATCTTGAATTACAATAAATACTGCTGTTTTCTTTCTACCAATATCCTCCATATCAAAATCATTATGCGCAAGCATTTCTGATAATGTTTCACGTGAAGAAAATAATTGAATTTTTTGATTAAATACAGATAAAATACTTCCTTTTGTTTCACTTGGAGCACTTATAGTGGCATTAACTTTTATGCTTTCTGTTGAAGTAGTAGGTTTACTATTAAAATATTCTTTTATATATGTTGTTCCACCTATTTTATTTTCTCCAACTGTTGCCATATAATTAATACTATTAATATTTACTTCATCTTCGGCTGCATCTTGAAATAAAGCAAATGCTAATCCTGAAAAATAATCTGCAGATGTGTTTTCCCAGAATGGATCTTGACCTTTATTATTTTCATCATAAAGTATATTTTTAGCTAAGTCTTCCAATAATTCTATAGCTTTATCTGTATTTCCTTGTTGATATAATTTATATGGAATTGAAAACGGATTCCAACAATTTCCTTTTTCTGGGTCACGAAAATTTAAAAGAATTATGTTATACCCTCTTTTTTCTAGTTCTTTTGCAGTTCCCTCATATAACTCACCTTTAGGGTCTGTTACAATCATTGATTCTCCTGCTTTTGCCATAACTCTAATAAAAGGGAATGAAATTGCTTGTGATTTACCACTACCAGTTGATCCTATTATCATATTATGATATCCACCAGTATCAAGCCATATTTCTTTACCATTATTGTAAATTGGTATACCACCTTTTGAAATATTATCATCTATTGGTTTAACAACAACAATATTACTAGAATTTTTCATTTCTTTATCTTTACACCAACGTGAATAACCTTTTTCATCTTTTTTACCTAATTCTAAACCCACACCTTTTTCTCTTTCAAAAATTTTTGAAGAAACTCCTGTTAAAATGACAGCTAAAACACCTATATAAACACATATTGTAGCTAATAAATATTTAGGTTGAAAAGCAGGTAACGGATTAAATCCATGAAATGTACCATCATTCGCAAATGATGATAAATTTAATACTAATATTGCTGCAAAATACAAAAGTATTATACTAAATATGAAAAATATTTTTAAATCTTTTGATTCTACTCTAAGTTTTAATTTCATAACAAGCCTCCATACAGACATAAAAAATGCTATATATATATTAACATTTTTTATTTTTTCTTTCAATTAAATTTTATTAGCTTTTTTCTTTTTTGTATTAATTATCAAAAATGTAATACCACCTAACATAAGTGTTGTACCAACAACTACCACTAATGGAACATTATCTATTAGATATTGCATGATTGTCATATTTTTTTTACTTTTATCATAAACAAAAATTATAGGTTTATTAGAAGCATTTTCTCTTGTAATATACCAAGTATGTTTTTTACCAACAATTTTATCAGCATTGGATTGAATTACTTTATAATTACTATTTATATTTATAGTTACTGAATCTAATTCTTCATATACATCGAAACAATAAAATTTATTGCCAGTTAAAATAGAAACCTCATTTTCTTTAGCATCAACTGAAAAGAATTGATAACAAGAATTAGCAATATTTGAATCATTCAATTGATTATCATCATAAACAAAATTAAAACTAAATTTGTTATCTTTTAAAGTTTTAATGTTGTAATATTTAATTTCTTTTAAATTTGAATTATCGTAAGTAAGTCTTGACTCGCTAAATAAGGCTGGTAACCTATATTGAGTACCATCTATCATTTCCTCAGAACTTTCTGGTATATAAACAGTATGCTCTGAAAATGAACTATCAATATTTAAATTGTATTCTACTGAACAACCAGTAATTAATATCAAAATAATAATAAACAAACTTTTATTTTTCAAGTCTAACTACCTCCAATATGTTTAGTTAAATATATTATACATTTCGCACCACCGGAATGAGAATTTAAAAAAGTAGATCTTGTTTCATTTCTTAATTTAAAGCATGGTGTTGAAGGATTAGACGTACAATTTTCAAATCTTCTCCTGTAGCTTCCAGGGTCACCGTTAGAACATGCGAATCCATTTGCATCCAAAGCCGCTTCTACAGCACTCCAAGAACCATATTTTAATGAATAAGAACCATAATTAGCTGCAGAATCTGAAAATGTTATATTATTTTCAGCTACTTGCTCAACAATTCCGACATGACCATAAGGATTAATAGAATTTCCTTTCCATGATATTATAGATCCTGCTAAAATTTCACAATTTTTATCAGAAAAATAACAAGTTTCAAATTTTGCTGCACTTTTTGTTTCGCAAAAACCAGCACCATTGGAACTACCCTCATGACCACTACTCCACCATAAATCAGGATTATCAGAATATAAAATTTTTGTGATTTCTCTTGCTCTAAATTGTGCATACCAAGCACATTCACCAATATTACATGGTCTACTATCGGTTGTACCAAAATAATTAGTATCATTTGCATCTGGTGCTTCCACTCTCATATAAAAACCGGTAGTTGAATCTAACTGCAAACCATTAGAAATAGATTTTTCAATTGAAATATCATTACCAAACAAAGCCTTTAAAATTGCAACATATTCCTGAGGATCAACTTTTTGAGCTTTCTCAAAATCAAATGTAGAATAATATACCTTACCATCTTTCATTATTTTTAAATTAATAACAGAAGCAACTGCTTTTTTAGTACTATCTGTAACAATACTAGAATCAAAATTATCCTCTACAATTTCATTATTAGAAACATTAACTAATAGTTTTGAAATAATTGTTAAAGCGTAAGCTTTTTTTATTTCATCATTATATTTAGCAGCATCTCTTTCTACAATTGTTTCAACGTATTCACTTAAAGAATATTTTCCAATTACATTTCCTTCTTTGTCTTTTACAGTAATACCTGATGATTGAATACTATATGCAGTATAATTACTTTTATCATCCGCATTATGTGTTGAATAAAAAGATCTGGCTTGACTCATAATTTCATTTGTCATTTGACTTGCTAAGGCTTTTTTTCTTTCGTCAGACAAATTTTTATAATCACAATTATCACAGTTTATATATTTATTTGGGACATAAGTTTCTGTTAGATAATTTTTATACTTTTCTTCAGAAAAATACCACTTCTTTGTATCACCATCTGCATTATCACATGATTTTTCACTAGTTAAAACACCATTAGAATAAGTTCCACATTCAAACATATTCTTAATTAAATCTTTAGGATCTCCTTTTACAGCTCCATATTTATTTTTTAATTCACTAGAACTACCTATAAATGTACCAGTTTCATCCGTAACTTCTTCATCCTTTGAATCATCCGTTTTTTTATCATCGTCTTCATCAGAGTTATCATCATCTAATTTTTTATCAACTATATCTGGATTAACAACCTTAGAGTAAAAAACAGCAGTATTAGTATAATATCTAACTTTATCTTCATCAACAGTACTTTTATCATAATATTTTTCATTACTCATATAATTATTCATTGTATTCTCAATATTGTTGAGATAAACACCCTGATCTGTTTCAAAACCATTTAAAGTTATAGCATTCCATATTCTTTGACCAGTTTCTTCAATGGCAGTAATTACATTAGAAATAACTTGAATGGCATAAGCGATAGCTAAGACAACCAATAGAATCACTAAAAAGTGCATCAAGAATGAAAAAAATCCTACAGCAATTGATAAAAATAAACCAGGATTTTTCTTTATAAACTTGATTATAAGTTTTTGAAAAGATGGTTTGTTTACATTTTTATTTTTTCTGCCACCAAATAAATTTTTGAAGCGATTACTCTTACCTGGTGACGTATCAGAGTTTTCACCTGGTACCGAATTAGATCCTAAAGACTGACTTCTATTAGAATTTAATTTGGGTATTTTATTTAAACCTCTTCGCTTATTTAAAGCACTTGCTAATTTATTATTTCCAAGCTTGTTTCTTCCTAAATTATTTTTATTTAACCCAGGCATTTTATTATTAGAATTTTTGTTATTAGCGTTTTTTATTTTATTAACTGGATTTTTATTATTTTTACTATTTGATAATTTTTCATCTAGTTTGTTTATACCACGATTTGCAAAATTAGAAACAGATGAAGGTTCATTTGCTGTTTCTAATTCTGGAAAATCATCAATTTGTTCTATTTCTTCTGGTACACTTTGTGTACTATCTATTTCATTTAATTCTTGAGGTGATTCTACTATAGAATCATTATCCTCAATGTTTTTTTGATCCATTAGAATCACCTACTTTACTTATATTATAATCCTCCGCCTTCACCAAACGAATCTAATTCTTCATCGGTTACAATTATGTTAATTCGCATTCTTCTATTACCACATACGAATAAAGCTTCACCTTGAGAATATCTTTTTATACTATCTTTTTCATTTTCATTTAAATCTATTAATTTTGATAAATCTTCTACTGCTTGTTTTTTAAGTCCCATTACTAAATAATAAGAAGCATTATCAAATATAGCTTTACCTTGTGTTATAACAGCTGGATCAGTAAAATCACTTGGTTGTTGTGTAATTATTATTGTTCCAGTATTATACTTTCTAGCTCTTCTTTGTATTTGAGCTAAGAATTCAGCTCCTAATGAGTTATTTGAACCTAACAATACATGTGCTTCATCTACTGTAAGAATCGTATCAACACTCTTATCAAGAGTTAAACTCCAAGCATATTTTAAAATATTAAAGAATAAAGCATTTCTAATATTAGTATCTGCATTCATTAATTCTCTTATATTAAACACAATAAAATTAGTAGTTGGAGATATTGTTGTATGCCCATCAAAATAATATCTAAGTTCATTAATAATAGGTCTTACTTTTAACTCCAATATTTCCATTACATTTCTTTCTTGTGTCTTTTCTGTCATAGACATAAGTTTACCTTTAATAGTTGTATAAACATCTGAGAAAGTCGGGAAATCATTGCTTTTAAATCTAGTAAAATCAGAATTAAAATCTATACCAAATCTTTTATATGTTTCTTGTAGTACTTCACTAAACATATTTACAACATCTTCAGTAATACTAGGATCATAATATTTTAAAAATGCCTTTACTGTTTGTATAGTTCTAGTTAAAACAGTATATCCTAGTCCTTGAGCCATTTCTTCTTCATCTGCATCAACTACAACTTCAAGTGGATTGATCATTCCATATTCTCCACCTTTTCCTAAATCAATGAAATCACCATCATATTTTTTAGTCATTTCTTCAAGTTCGCCTTCTGGATCTATCATTACTAACTTAGAACCATTACGTAAGTGAGATCTTATCATTAATTTAGCAGCTGTACTTTTACCACTACCAGATGTACCAAGTATAATTAAATTTGCATTGTTTCTATTATTTTCTTTTTTTATCTTATATAAGAATTGATTAAATAATATTACTCCTCCAGAAAAATCCACACCAAGTAAAGTAGATAATCCTGGGTCTTTTATACTATCAAATATAAATGGATACATTGCAGCAATTGTTGGAGAAGGAATAGGAGTTCCTATTCTATCTTCAATTTCTTGTTTTGGATAAATAGGTATTATAGATTTTAATACCTTTTCTTGTTCAAATCTTAAAGGAATAGCTCTCATTTCCATAGCTTCTAAATAATTTTTTACTTGTAATTTTTTAGCTACTAGATCATCTTGTGAATCAGCAGTAACCATTATGTGCATTTGAAAATCATATATTTTTGATTGTGTAGAAGCAAGCATTGTAATAAATTGTTCCAAAGATTCATAATCAAGTCTTATTCTTTCTTGTAACGTTTTATCATTTTCTTGTTGATATCTTACTTTTAAATCTGCGATTTCCTTATTTATCATTTTACTTATTACACTAAATGGAAGTGGAATATGTTTTATAACGATTTTTATTCCAGATAAACTCGTTAATTGAGATAAAAATCCAGGATCTATAAATTTTGGATATGATATTACTGTAAGTATAGTAGAATATTTATCACTAATTATAAAATCAGATGCTCTATATTCTAAGCCTTTTGGCGCTATTTGTTGACGTATATCCATTAACTCATCACCGTCCCTAGTGTAGTTGTTTGTCCACCATTTAAGAAATTATCAAGTATAATTCTTAAATCATCATTACTTGTTTGTTTAGACATTAATCCTGCATTAGCAAAATAAGAAATCAAATTTTTAATTCTTTTTTGTATTATTTCAGTATCTTTATGTTTAAATAATAGATAATATTCTGTATCAACAACGTTGTTAGTAACAAACATATTAGCTTTATTTATATCACTAATAATTAATTGTCTTTTTTTAACATCTGAAGTTGAATTATATAGAAGTTGTAATTGAGATAAAAGTTTATATCAACTGGTCTATCTGCAACTACAATCCAGAATTCATAATCTATCATATTATAAACATCTTTTAAATTATTAATTACCATATCTTGCATTTCTTGTTCCATTATAAAGATATTTCTTGGTTCTATTTTTACACCTGTAACTCTTTCTTTATTATTAAGAATAATTTCACCATTTACAATATCTCTAACAGGAATATCATCTGCAGTATATTTACTTTTTATTGTTTTCGCCATCGTTTACACACCAACCTTTCCAAACGAATTTTTGTCTTGTTGTATAAAATTCTATTAATGATTTAATCATTGTAAGAACATTGTGATAATTTGGTATTGGGAATACCAGAAAGCTACACACTAATCCAGGAATTAGTGTTATTATTGCTGCTACCATATTTTCAACAGGTAATATTAATAACAGTAGTAGCGTAGCTGATATTCCACAAGAAAATAATATTAAATCAAATTTATTAAATAAACCAAATATTAACATTGATTTTTTTGAATTAGCTGGTATTAAAAAATTATTATTCATTTATCTTTTCCCCTTTTAATTCTTCTTTTGTTTTGTAGCATTTATGTTATACATGTTGTTGTATGATTTTTCTCCAAGGTTTGCAGCAGTATGTGAAGCTTCGGCTTTATCATAGTCATCACTACTTTCAAGTTCATATGCTTTTTCAGCATCTTTTTTAGCTTGTTTTCTAATAGCAGCAAAATCACTACCTTTGTAAACTTCTTTTTCTTCAAACGCACTGCTCTTATCAGTAGTTTGTTCAACAACTCTTAATTGACTTGATATAGCACCATTAGTAATTTCTTTTTCTTTTTCATCTTCAAGCATTTTTACATATACGTCTGCTGCATGTTGACCAGTATTAAATTCTGCATCTTTAGCTTCATTTAATTTTTTATAATGGTCATCTTCAGCAATTGAAGCATATTGGTTTTCATCATAATCAACTATTTTACCATCTTTGTCCTTTCCCTTGCTTACTGCTATATAATCATCTCTTACTTTTTTAGCTTCTTCAATTTGTTGGTCTCTTTCTTTCTTTGCTTTTTCCATCGCCTCAGAATCTACCTTAGTTATTGGTTTTCCGTCAGGGCCAAGAATAGATGAGGTAGTCATACACTCACGTCTTATATCATCATCTGATTTAAAGTGATTTTTTATTTCAGCATCAGTAGTTTCTGTTGTTATCGATAGTCCATTATTTTTATTGAACTCAGCTAGCTTTCTTTTACTACCCCTATATCTATCAACAGCATCTTGTTTTATATTATTTATATCTACATTTTTCAATGCTTCATATTGGTTATGTGCCTTAATGTATGCATCTGAAGCTTTTTTAAATTCTTTCTTCTTGTTATCATCATTCCATTCTCTACTCAAATACGAATTTGGTTTGATTAACATTTCTTTTTTAGCAGCTTCATCAATTGAATCTACTGTTTTTTTAACACTTTGTAAATTGTCAATTTGCATTCTCGTTTTTTGATAATCAGTAGGTAACCCAATAGCATCTTGTGCTTTTGCCTTTAGAATACCAAAAGCTGTTGCACCATTTTCTTTTCCTA
>CAJMOW010000046.1 GCA_905215145.1 uncultured bacterium
TCTAGCTCAAATTACAGATGCAGGAGCTCTTGCTTATAAAGACAAAGTTGATGAATCAGATCTTAATTTTGATATACCTGATGGAACTGTAGTTGATTCTTCTTTAAGTACAAGTTCTGTTAATCCTGTCCAAAATAAAGTAGTTACTGAAGCATTAAATAATCGTTATACAAAGTCTGAAACTTATTCTCAATCTGAAATTGATGAAAAAATTGGTTCAGCAGGTAGTGGAGATGTAATGGCTAGTGGAAATCTTGCTGTAGATTATAATTGGAGCGGGACCTAAATCTATTAAAAATTCTGGACAGACACTTTCTAATTTAGCATTAAAGAGTGAAATACCATCTTTAAGTGGATATGCTACTCAAAGTTGAGTTACGGGCCAAGGATATTCCACCGAGAATACTTGAAGACCAGTTAAAGTTGGAAGTACAACTTTAAATGATAGTTCTACTACATTAACTATTGCTAATGGTACTGGTATTGGTCTATCATTTTCTAATGGAACTTTAACTATTACTAATAGTGCTCCTGGATCTTCATATACATTGCCTGTAGCTAAAAATAATGTTTTAGGAGGAATTAAGACAGGATATACAGAGTCTGGAGGTGCTGAAATGGCCATATATGTCTTAGAGGATGGTACTGCTTATACTCTCTTAAAAGATACTACAGTTAAAACTGCTTTAGGCTTTACTCCAGCAAATGTTAACGATATACCTGAAATTCCTATCGCACTTCCAAACCCATATGCATTAAATGTTACTGCAGGAGGTTCAACTACAAGTTATACAGGATCTTCAGCATCTACTATTGATTTAGATAATATTTATGCAAAAAAACTACCTTCTGTAGACACTCCAGGTAAACCAGGATTGTATTTTGCTAGCAGTGGCTCTGTGAATGTAACTGAAGTATATGTTACAGAAAATAATCCTGATGCTATTATCTTAGTAGCGAATACTGTTGATGTAACTTTTGGAGAAAACTATCACAAAATGGATGGAATTGATAGTTTATCTGGCGGAAACTACAAATGCTACTGTATAACTTATGTTAGAGGCGTTGTTTTAGTTAATGGGGCAATTTATGGTTAATTATGTTAAAGATTATTAGAGAAATTTTATTAAAAATTGTTAACGATATCGATACTGGTAATTCTAATCTTAGTCCAGAAGAGTGCGAAGAAGTAATTGAATATCTTTCTGGAATAACTAATAAGAATGAAAAACTTAGCAAGTATCAAGCATGTAAATACTTAAAAGTTAGTAGAGCGACTTTTGACAATTATGTTAAGGCAAAGAAGATTCCTAATGGTCGTAAACAAATAGGTTTTAAAGAATTGTTTTGATATAAGAAAGACTTAGATAAATTTATAGAAAACAATTAGTAACAAGTTACTAATTATGGATCTTTGTAATCCCCTTAAGTTGAGAAACTTAAGGGGATTTTTTATTTTAATAGTAACGTTATGTTTTAGTCTTTTGCTATTGTAAATATGTACTGTTGATCAACAAAACAAAAACAAAATGTTTAACAATTTAAGTATTTTTTAATATGGCAGAAGAAAAAACTTATGTGTTTGGTGAAAGCGCAAATAACGGAATATTAGGTCTTTTAGGTCCTATGCTTTCGCAGAAGGGTGTAGATCCAAACGTTCTATTAGCTATGCAAGGTCGTAATAACGATGGTTTTGGAGAAGGTGGATGGTAGTTATGAAAAGAGATAGACTAGATATTAGAGACAAAATGCCTTCAGGAATGGAAGAATATCTGGCACAAAACGGATGGCATTTTAATAAAAAGCTATGTGATTGAGCTGTATCTAAAATGCGCAAAAGAGGAGCTAATGGAAAGCCTGAAGAGGTAACATTAACTCCTAAAAGCGAATTAGAGCAATTATTTAGAAACTATGGAATAAAAGTAGATAATTGTGTAGGATACGATGTAATGTATGTATACCATATGGCCAAATCAGATTTTTTTGAATCATCTATTATTAGCGAACAGTATTTATTACAGTTTGTTAAAGATTACTTAGATGATATAGATGGATATGATGGAAAGGCTCTAACAAGATTTTATGCAGACTGCATAGGCTCAGGAACTCCAATAATGTGAGAAGATATGATCTAATATGGTAGTACAGAACATTTATTTGGAGGATTGAGATTGGCACGTAACTGTATATTATGCAGTAGATACTTATTATACAGATGAAATTCTAGAAGAATTAGAACTAATAGGATGTAGTTGATCTGAACTTGTAAAAGCAGAAAATTTATTAAGAAGTAACCAATATAATATAGGAATTACCTATTCAAACTTCAAACATAAATGTTCCATTGTAGTTATTGGATTGACAACATCTGCTGAAGAATTTCAAAATACATTTGATCATGAAAAAGGTCATTTAGCAATGCATATTAGTTCAGCATTGAAAATTAAACCATATGGAGAAGAATATCAATACTTAACAGGTGAAATTGGTCAAAGTATGTTTAAAATAGCTAAAAGATTTTTATGTGATGATTGTCGTCAAAAGCTAGTCATAGAAATAAAAGAAATAGATAAAAAAGATTAATTTTTACAAGATATGCCGCAGAAATGCGGCATTTTTTGTTTATATACAATAAATTAGATAAAAATTTGTTTATTTATTAAATAATCTATAACTTTGCAAATACAAATTAAAAATATGAACTAATATGAATAAAACTAAAATGAAAAAAATTGATTTAAATGTAGCTACTCGATTAATGTTACTGATGAATCTTCCTGAGCAAGGTTCTGTAACTGAAATGATTTCAAAAAGAAATGTTCGGAAAAAGATTGACTTTTCAAGTGAGGAAGTCGAAGCATTGAAGATTGAGAATAAAGATGGTAGAATTGTGTGGTCTCCTGAAAAGGAACTATTAACAGTTGAATTTACAGACAGTGAAATTGGATTCTTAAAGTCAATTATTGAAAAGCTTGATAAAGCTGGATCTATTACTGATAATATCTTAGACTTTGTAGAAGCTATTCAAAGTGAGAATTAATATAAAATTTATTCTATTTTATTTGGAAATTAGAAATTTATATATTATATTTGCTGCGAATATTAAAACACATTAATAATCAATTAATAAGGAAAAATAAGAATTATGATTATCGACGGACAAAATCATTGGGATAATCTGCTAGAACCAGATGATTCTGACACAAAAACTAATCTCGAAGGAGATACAAATCCTGATAACCAAAATGATCCAACTCCTGAACCAATCCCTAATGACACTAACTCAGATCCTGAACCAAAAGATAAAGATCTTGATGTATTTAGTGAATTCTTAAAAGGAAGAGGTTTAAGAGATGGAAAAACATTAATTTATCAAGATGAAGAAGGTAATGAACAAGAAGTAGATTTCAATACTTTAGATAGGGAAGAACAACTAAATATTTTAAATGAATTAGCAAAACCTGACTTAACTGAAGATGAAGTTCATACTATTGAGTACCTTCGTAACAACAATCTTACAATTCAAGATGTTGTTGAATACTATTCTCAAAAAGCAGTACAGGACTACATTAATCAGAATGGACCTGTTAATAAAGCTTATTCTGTAGATGACTACTCTGATGAAGAATTGTATATTGCCGATCTTAAATCTAAGTTTGAAGGTATGACTGAAGAGGAAATTCAAGCAGATTTAGACTTAGCAAAGAGTAATGAAGACTTATTTAAGAAAAAGGTAGAGACAATTCGAAACCAATATAAAGCACAAGAAGATAAAGCAGTAGAAGATGCACAAAGAGCTCAAGAGGAACAGTATAACGCATTTAAATCAACACTTGAGGAACAGTTAGTAAATTTCAATGAAATCTCTCTTGACTATCAAGATGAAAAATCTGATAGTTTACAAATTGAAGATCACGATAAACAAGAGATCTTTAGTTATATTCTAGATCAAGATGAAAATGGAGCTAGCCAGTTCTTTAAAGATTTAAATGATCCACAAGTTCTTGTAGAGCTCGCTTGGTATCGTCTCTTTGGTAAAGATGCTATTTCAGGTATTTCTCAGTATTATAAGAGTTTAATTAAGGAAACTAGGAAGCCCGCAGCTCCTAAGAATGAGCCTCCTAAACCTTCAACTGTAATACCTACTAATGAAGAGAAAAATAAATCAAATCCAGATAAATCAATCGCGTCATTATGAGATGACGAATTATAAATAAACAATTAAATTAAACAATATGAGAATTTCTAGTTTTAGTACAGTACGTCCTCAGATGAGTTCAACTCGTACATATGAGGATTTTTACAAATTTTTAGGTGAAAAACCTGCACGTCTTGGTATTGTATCATCACTTTATGAGCAGTATACCGCATCGTACCTTACTGAATCTCTGATGAATATATATACAATGGAAAAAGACAAGAAAAATAGTTTCCAAAGTATTAATTCATTTATGGTAGAGTGGGACATTAATGTAGGATTTATTAAGAGAATTCCTTTCCTACAGGTTCCTGATGGCGATGGTGCTCAGGGTACCGATATCATCTTCCACTTCCCTGAAAATTATTATCAGAGAAATGACGTAATGATCATCGAAGGATCACGTCAGCAAGTTATCTTCCTGTCACGTCCTGTTCGTAGATCAGATAGAGACTGGGAGATTGTAGGTAAACTACAAGATTCAGATTACAATGCTACTCTTGATGTTGAATTCTGCCAGCCAGGTATGAAGACTCGTTTCTTAACGAACTATCAGCCTGAAATGCATGAGGAAGGATACGTTAAGTATCAGTCAAATGTTGAAAAGCATCGTACATTTATTGCAACACACCGTGCAGATGTAGACTACACTGCTAAGTATCGTGCAATGGAGGACGTTTTCATTCAGATTGGTAAAGGAACAGAAAGTGATCCTGTTTACAAAATGAATGCTGCAGAAAAAGATTGTCTTGATAGCTTCATGGCTGCTCGTGCAAATGCACTGCTTTGGGGTAAGACTAACGTAGATAAGAATGGTAAACCTAAGATCTTTGATCCTGAAACAGGTGAGCCTATTATCTCTGGCGATGGTATTATTCCTCAGATTGAGCGTTTCGCAGGTAAATATGTGTATTCAAAGATGACTAATAAAGTTATGAATACCGCTATCCTTGCCATGATCGCTAAATCAAATAATCCTACTGGCAATAAATATATCTTTATTTGCAATACTCCTATGTGGGCTGAAATTCAAGATAGTCTGTCAGGATATCTTCGTGACTGGAAGACTGTTGGTACATTCATGTTCTCTAAGGGTGCTAATGATTATATCAAAGTTGGTGCAACCTATAACTCATACGAGTATGCAGGTAATACTGTAACTTTCAAAGTTGACCGTGCTCTTGATATCGAATTCCCTGAGAAGAAATATGGTATCTTCCTTGATCTGACTGCTGATGCTGCTAGTGGAAAACCCGCTATTGCAATGTTCACATTCAAGAACAATGAGTTCTGCCATAACTGGTTAGAGGGTGTTGGTCGTAGAAGTGGACGTGAAAGTGGTCCTGTTGCAAGCCCAGTAGCTGCAACTAAACTTATTGACTGGGGTTATGCTGGTGTTGGTGTATTCAACCCATATCGTAGCTTTATCTTAGTTAGTGAAAAGTAATATAAAAAGATAGAATAGAATATTAGTAGGCTTCTCCTTCGGGAGAAGTCTACAAAATATTTAAAACTTAGATATCATTATTTGGTATAGATAAATTTAATAAGAATAAATATGAATAATATAGTAACTTTAAGAAATGTATATGGTAAGGAAAAAGCACATTGCTTTATTAATCCTTTAAAACAAGCAAATGGTTCAAACTATCCTTTTGTAAAAAGAGTTCGTCAGGTAGACGCTAGTGGAGATACAGAAATGATCTTAAGTGAAGCAGAAATTAATAGTCCTGATAGTAATTACTTTATTAAGGAAGATGAACGAATAGAGATTTATGATGGTAAAACGTTTGATTTAGATAATCCTCTAGAAAGAAATATTTGGACTTGCATTAAAGATTCATTCTTAATTGCACCTGAAAGAGATTCTAAAGATTCAAAAGGTAATCTTTTAATTGACGGAGGTCCAAAACGTTATGGTCAAGCTGAATTCTATGTAGAAAGACCTGGAGTTGAATCTGAAAAACGTATCGAACGTGTGAAGCTTGTAACAAAAGCGTTCACTTATATTGAACAAGATTCTGCTAAAGGAAGACTTACCAAAACAAGGTTACTTGGCAAATCAATGAGAAATGCTCCTGACTCAGATGTTCAGGACTATTTATATCAAAGAGCGGAAAAAGATCCAATGGTTGTTATTGACCTTTATACAGGATCAGATACAGCACTTAAACTGCTGCTTATTGACGCAAAAGAACAACGTGTTATCAACCTTCAAAGTGGAGTTTGGATGTATGGGGATGTTCGTCTAGGTACAACTGACGAATCTATCTTACTCTTCTTGAAGATTCCTGCAAATAAAACTATCTACGAGGGTATTACATTAGAGACATACCCTGATCTTCAGAAACTAAGTTTAAAAGAAACAGTAGAGGAAAAGGCTGAAGATAAAGCTGAGGAAAAAGTTGAAGATAAAGCTGAGGAAAAAGTTGAAAAGACGGAAAAGAAGAAAAGCAATAAATAACAATATATAATGACTATTAGACAAGCATATGAATACATTTTAGTTGAATGCAACAAGGTGAAAGCTCCTCAAGTTTTACTTGAGGACTTCATATACTTGTTTAATAAAGCAATTCAACAATATATAAATAGTGTATATAATAGAAGTGAGTACAATCAACAAAGTTCAGATGACTTAGGATTTTTACAAACTACATCAGTAATTAAAGTAGGTAAAATTGCTCCAAGACAGGAATTTAATGATACTGTTTGAGAGCTACAACTTCCTAAAGATTACTTACATATGTTGAATTGTATTGCAGAATTTACAGGTAGTGATTCAAATAAATCTAGATGTGGAAATGGAGTGCAAAGAACTATTACTTCAACATGTCAAAGATTAACTGCAGATCTTTATGCAGGTATTATTAATAATTATTATATGAAACCTTCACATAAGAAGCCATATTATTATATTATTAATAGAAATGAAAAAGATCAACCAGTAACAAATCCTGTTATGGATAATGAAATTAAAGAAGGTAGTTATCGTCCTAATTATATTAAAACAGAGGATGGAAAATATCGATTTTATGCATTAAAAGAACCATATAAAAGGATTGTAAATCAATCTTCTGTAAATTTGGAAATACATAGTGGCGATTCGAATTGAAGTTTAAATAATGTATATATTACTTATGTAAAAGCTCCTATGTATGTTTCCATGACTCAGGATGATGTATTATTACCAGAAGATAATACTCAAACCCTGGAATTTCCAGACTATGTTTGTTACGAGATTATTAATATCGTAACTAGACTATTATTAGAGAATGCAGGTGATCCAAGATTACAAACAAACGTTCCTATTAATCAGACTATAGCCGTACCTGGAAATAAATAAATTTATTAACTTAAAAATTAAAAATTATGTTTGATTTTCAAAAAGAAGTAATAATTAATTCAAACCTGCTTGACGATGGTGTAAATCCTCGTTTTATGGTTATGGATGGTCCTGTTAAATTATTTCGAGTATTACGTTGTGCAGACTATAGAAAAGAAGGCTTAGTCGAAGGAGTTATTTACAAAACTCCAGCAGAAAAAGGCCAAGTCGCTAGTGCAGCATTTAATTTACCTACGAAAGAAGGTACTTATAGAGTAGTAATTGGTATTACTCTAATCGGTAAATACCTTGCAGATTACGCTATGCCTTGGTCAAATTTTGGTAAGGCTGTACTTGCTGAATTTGAGGTTTCTGCTGAAGATTTAAGAAAGACTAAAGAACTTCAGGAAAAAATGATTAAGGCTATCGAAATGGCTATTCCTGAAAACTACAGATATGTAAGAGTATCTGCAGAAGATTCAGGCAAAGTACTTGTAAGTTGCACTGATTCACATCAGGTCATTACTGTAGCTGAACTTCAGGAACAAAGAGGTATTAGTTGTCCTGATAGTTGCACTGAGAAGCAATATGTAACGGTTGATAAGGCTGTAGAAGTAACTAAGAATAAAATGGAAATTGGTACTGCTGCTTGGCTTCAGGAGAATCTACGTTTCCCAAGTTATCCTAATATACGTTATGCAGCTCTCAATGAAGAGGAGTATCCAGTAAACGGAGGTTTGTATACTCAATTCTCATTCTTATATTGCATGCCTCGTAAGGGGCTTCATGGACAGGGAACAGTAGGACAAGCTCTTAAATCAGTTACGACACATACGTTCTATGTATTATCATCACTTGTTGATAAGTTTGAAGAGGATCTGAAAAAAGTATTTGGAGACGATTCAATTAAAGTTGTTAGTCCTGATAATACTGAATTAATTAATATCGAATTCGTATCTGCACTTAAGGTTTCAGTACAGGATATTAACGAAAGAAAAGCAATAATTAAAGCAAATGTATCTGGTCCCGCTGTTAGTCCAAATCTTATTAAATATTCAATTAAAGAAGAAGATAGTAAGTATCAAATCGATAACGATGGTAAGCTTACTGTAAAAAAAGGACAAACTGCAGCAGAAGGTGATAAGTTTACAGTTAAAGCCTCTTATGGTAATGCTGTAGCAGAACAAGAGTTTACAGTAGGAGCTTAATACTCCTTTTAACATATATCACTAGAAGAAGGCAGGGCGGGGTAATTTCCCTGTCCTGCCTTTAATTTTTAAACTGAAGTTTATGACAATAGAAGCAATAGCAAGTGCTGTATATAATAATACAGTAACTGGATTAGCAGGAATCACTTCAAATCCAAAAATATCTGTAGAGCAACTTCAGGATGAAGTAGTGGCAGAGCGTAATCAAATAATGAGAGAATTTCTTTTAAAAGGAATTCTTAATTTAGATGAATTGTTTTTAGCAATTAATTGTATTGAAGTTGATTGTGATTACATGTCAAAATGTTGTAATTTGCAAGTTGGAGAAAAAGCATTACATTTTGAAATTCCACCGATTATTTATATAAACGGAATTGATACAATAAGATTTGTTGGCAGTATAGATAGACATACTCGTTATAATATTTATACAGATGAAACTTATAGATTTCATAAGT
>CAJMOW010000047.1 GCA_905215145.1 uncultured bacterium
ATCCAGTAGCACCAATAATACTTACTCTAATCATGATATCCTCCATTTTTAAAAGTTAAATATTAACGCTTCAATATAATTAAAGATATGCAGTGTTAACATGTAAATAAATTATAACACAAAATAAAAAAAAGAAAACACTTTTTTGTTTTCTTTTAAAAATCAATTCTATTTTAAAATTTAATCTTATTAGAAATATAATTAATTAATTCATCTATTTTTACAGTTTCCTGCATCATAGTATCCCTATTTCTTATAGTAACTGTATTATTATTTATTGTATCTTCATCAATAGTTACACAATATGGTGTACCAATGACATCTTCTCTTCTATATCTTTTACCTATATTACCACTTTCATCATAAGTAGTCATAAACTCTTTAGATAACATATTATACACTTCCATAGCTTTTTCACTGTGATATTTTTTTACAAGAGGTAAAACAGCAACTTTATAAGGGGCTAAGAAAGGATGAATTTTTAATACTTCACGAGTTGTATTATCTTCTAAAGTTTCTTCATTATAAGCATCGCATAATACAGCTAATAAAAGTCTATCTACTCCAACAGAAGGTTCTATTACATATGGTAGATATTTTTCATTAGTTTCTGGATCTAAATATCTCATATCAACTTTAGAATGATTAGAATGAACTGATAAATCATAATCTGTACGATCTGCAATTCCCCATAATTCTCCCCAACCCATAGGATATTTATATTCTATATCTGTTGTTGCTTTACTATAAAAAACTAGTTCTTCTTTAGCATGATCTCTATATCTTAAATTTTCTTTTTTTAATCCTATTTCTTCTAGGAATTTTAAACAATGATTTTTCCAATAATCAAACCATTCTAAATCTGTTTGTGGTTTACAGAAAAACTCATATTCCATTTGTTCAAATTCACGTGTTCTAAAAATAAAATTTCCTGGAGTTATTTCATTTCTAAAAGCTTTTCCTATTTGACCAATTCCAAAAGGTATTTTAGCTCTCATGCTTCTTGAAACATTATTAAAGTTTACAAATATTCCTTGAGCTGTTTCTCCTCTTAAATATACCTTATTTGAAGAATCTTCAGTTACACCCATATGTGTTTCAAATAACAAGTTAAATTTACGTATAGGTGTAAAATCACTTTTACCACATTTTGGACAAACTATATGATTATCTTTTATATATTTTTCTAGCTTTTCATTATCCCAGCCATCACCAGTTTCTTTTCCTTCTGTAAATTCTTCTATTAATTTATCTGCTCTATGTCTTGTTTTACAATTTTTACAATCTATAAGTGGATCTGAAAAACTTGATACATGACCTGATGCTACCCACACTTCAGGATTCATAAGTATTGCAGCATCTAATCCATAACTATCTTTTTGTTCAACAATAAATTTTTTCCACCATGCTTTTTTTATATTTTCTTTTAATTCTTTTCCAAGTGGACCGTAATCCCATGTATTTGCAAGTCCTCCATATATTTCACTACCTTGAAATATAAATCCATATTGTTTACACAAATTAACTACTTTTTCCATATCTAACTTATCCATATTATATTCCCTTCCTTTTCAAAACAAATCCCAAAACATTTTCCCCAAATTCTTCAGGACAATTTTTAAAATTAATTTTTTTATTTCCTGATTTTAACCTAAAATAATTTTTATCATATTCATTTGTTATTCTCCCATATTCATCATGAATTGTTTCATATTCAAAACTAGGTTTTTCATCATACATTTCAGAAATTAATCTTTTAATAAATTCAAAATCTTTTAAATCATTTATTTGTAAATCAATTTTCAAAATTCCTTCTAACTCATTACATTTATAAGATGTTTGAATATCATTATAAAAACAATCTACTTGTACATCATCATATTTTTGAAGTAAATTAAATATTTGATATTTTCTATCTTCTTCATATATTCTTAATATATATTCTTTAGTAATATCATATAAAATTTCATTGCTTGCAACAAAATTCGTTTTAAAATTAGTTAAATCACACACATTTACACAACGTGTTGTATCATCAGAAATTACAGTTTTTATTGTTTTAAATCCTAATGATTTATGTATCAATTTATTTAAATCTTTTATACTTGCATTATTACTATCTATATCAATATTTTCACTTGATATATTATAAACCCTAGAGTCATTTGAATTAAATATTTGTAAAGTACACATAAAAATCCTCCTTTTAACAAAAAAACTCCTAGAAATATAAGGACGCAATATAACAATAGCGCGGTTCCACCTTATTTATTCTAGAAGAATCCCTCTTAAATCTGATAATGCTGATAAGTTTCCAAGCTCGTCATCGCATTCATAAACATTACATTTAAATTATAGCATTTAAATAATTAGTTGTCAAAGTTATTTTACTTTGCCTTGTATCATGCATTTATTATCCATCTTTATTGAATATTCTGTTTTTCTTAATTCTTGTTTTAAATCTTCTTTTGATATTAATCCAAGTTCACATAATTTTATCAAATTATTAACATATATTTCTTGTTGTAATTGTTTATTAACATTCTTTAAATTTATTAATTGTTCTCTTAATGATTGCATCGAAAAATTTAAATCATTCATACACTTTCCCCCTTAAATTGAGGTATATACTAGCATATTATTTTCTATTTGTCAAAGCAAGTTTCTTAAAATGCGTATCTTCTTTTTTCTGGGTTTCATTTATTTCGTTTATTATTTCATTAATAGTTATTTTTTCATATTTACCATCAGTTAAAAATAATTCACATAATAAATATTCTGGTTGTTTATTTTTTATAAGTAATCTAGATATTGTATCAAATTGTTTAAATGATACTTCTCTACTATTAATATTTTGTTCTGGTGCGATTATATGTGGTATCACACCTCTATTATTATATAAAACATATCCTAATATATCTATAAGTAAATTTGTATAGTTTAAATTTATATTTTCATATTTTGGATTTATAGATTGTATCTTAGAATATATTTCTTTTAAATCAATTCCAAGTTTTTCTACATAATTTTTAGAAAACTCTTCAATTGATGAATTATTATTTATTTTAATTAAATTTCCATCTACATCTACAAAGAAACTCAGTCCTTCTATATCATTCAATTTTTTTCACCCCACTATCTATTAAATTCATAGATCAAAAAATAATTACTACTTTTTTGTCTTAAAAAAGACACCATATCAGTATATCACAAATAGAAATTAAATCAATAGCAAATTTTGTCGAAAAAAGTCACTAATCTTTAGGTTTGAAAATTAGTGACAAAAAGAAAGAAAATATTATAGCAGCTGATATACCGGAAGCTGTTAAATCAAACATTCCCATTACAAGTCCCATAACTCCATAATCAAAGGCTGAAACCATTGCTCCATGTGTAAGTAAATGTCCAAAACTTGTTATAGGGACTAATGCTCCTCCACCTGCCATCAATACTATTTTATCATATATACCAAATATATCTAAAAATGCACCTACTATTACAAATATAGTTGTTATATGTCCTGGAGTTAGTTTAGTATTATCTAAAATAATTTGACCTAACATACATACAAAACCACAAAACAGAAATGAGTATAAATATATCATTATATTACCTCCAAACTAACAGCATGCGCAATACTTGGAATAGTAAGATGCTGATAAACAGAAGTTGGACTCATAAGTGCACCTGTTGCTACAAGCAAAACTTTTTTTAACTCTTGTTTTTTCATTTTATCAAATATATAAGTATATGTAACAAGTGGTAAACAGGCAGGGCCACTTCCACCTGAGTAAACAGGTTGTTTATCTAAATCATATATCATACAAGCACTATCATCATAATTCTTTAATTCAATATTATATTCTTCCATCATATATTCTTTTAGAATTTCTTTTCCATGTTTTCCTAAATCACCAGTTAGAATTAAATCATAATAATCTATAGTTCTACCAGTTTCTTTTAAATGAGTATATATCGTATAAGCTGCTGCTGGTGCCATAACACCACCCATATTAAATACATCTGTTACTCCCATATCCATTACTTTACCTATTGTCGAACTTTCAACTTTTATATTCGATTTTTCATTAGATATTAAAATACTAGCTCCACCTGTTGTTGTAAAAGTTGTATAATTTTTTTTAGGAGCACCATACTCTACTGGATATCTAAATTGTTTTTCTGCAGAATTATTATGTGAAGATACTGATACAATTGCATTTTTTATTTGTGATTTATCAATCATATTTGAAGCAATAAGAATTCCTTCTGTACTACTAGCACATGCACTATAAATTCCTATAAATGAAATTCCTATTTTTGATGCTGCATAATTTGAAGCAATTATTTGATTTAATAAATCCCCAGATATATGAACATCTATATCGTCTGCTTTTTTATTACTTTTATTAAGTAATATATCAACACTTTCATTTATTAATTTGCTTTCTGCTTGTTCAAATGTTTTTTCATTAAAATAAAATTCTTTATAAGTTTTATCATATAAATTTCCAAAAGGTCCATTTTTTTCATATGGTCCTGCAACAGTACTACTATCATTTATATATACATTGTCATATTTAAATGTCATATTAACCTCCAAATATTAATAATCTTATAAGTCCAAATACATAAGCACTAACTACACCAAACACAATTACACTTCCTGCAAGCTTAAACATATTAGCACCAATACCAGTTATCATTCCTTCTTTTCTATATTCTAAGGTAGCACTCATCATAGCATGAGCAAATCCAGTTATTGGAATAATAAGTCCACATTTAGCAAATTGGACTAATTTATCAAAAAATCCTAAGCAAGTAAGTAAACATCCAACAAATATAAGTGTTACTATCATAAATACTGATGCATCTTTAGTTGAAATTGAAAATATATATGAATAAAAATCAATTAATCCTTGACCTAACAATCCCATAAATCCGCCTACCAAAAAGGCTATTATTGGATTTAATATAATTTTTTCTCTAGGTGTATTTTTTTTTACTATTTTAGCATATTTACTTTTTTCCATTTTTTTCCTCCTAAATTTATTATGATAATTATTAAAATTCTTATACAAAAAAACTTACAAGTATTAAACTGTAAGTTTAGTTTTTAATTTATTTAATATTTTATTTTCACTTCTTGAAACTTGCACTTGACTCATTCCAAGTATTTTAGCTGTTTCATTTTGTGTACAATCTTCATTATATCTTTTTTTTAACAATTCTCTTTCCAGTGGTGACAAATTATTTATTTCATCTCTTAACATTATTAACTCATCTATGTTTTCTTTTTTAGATGATATTGTATCTTTAAGCGTTATTTCTTTTGAAGAATCATCATTGATTGGTCTATCAATACTTTCTATAGTATTTAATGACTTTAATGATTCAACAACATAATATTCTGGAATTTCTAAATAATTACTTATTTCTTGTACAGAAGGTTCTCTCATTAATTTTTGTGTTAACAAAATGGTTGCTTTTTCTATTTTTAAATTTAATTTGCTTATTTCTCTACTTATTTTTAATCCTTTGTCTTCTCTTACATATTTTCTTATTTCTCCTAATATATATGGATAAGCATAAGTAGTAAATTTAGCTCCATAACTTTCATCATATTTTTTATAAGCTTTTATTAAACCAACACATCCTACTTGAAATAAATCTTCTTTACTTGCATATTTTTCAAAATAATGTGTTATTTTATAAATCATGTTTTGGTTTTCTATTATCAAATTATTTAGTTCCATATTTTTCTCCTTTATACATTTATATATTTGGATGCAGTTAATTCGTCTGGTGTTTCATGAATATATTTTAATAACCTGCTATTCATTATTTTTTCTCTAACTGACTCATTATTTATTCCACATAATAATATTTTTCCTTTATTTTGATTACATAATTCATAATTATAAAGCAGTGTATTAATTCCTTTTACATCTATATAATCAATTTCTGAAATGTTAAAAACCACATTTCTTATTCCATTATCTCTTATCATATCAGTTACTTCATCATTCATTTTTCCAACTGTTGTTTTATTTAATATTCCAGCTAATCTTATAAAAGCAATTCCTTTCCTAAATTCTATGTTTATATCAAGCATTTATTCACCTCTTTTTATAATTTAGAACACATAATTTTATTTTTATACAGATTCGACAAAACTAGAATTTTTTTTCTGTTAATTTTAGTATAAATAAACTTATAATAAGCACAATAAATACTATTAAAATAAATGGTATTTGAATCGTACTATTTTGAACATTTAACTTTGATTCTAGATTTTCTATATATCTATTACTTAAATCAAGTTTTGTTTTTGTATTAGATAAATCATTTTCTAATTGTTCTATTTTTTTCTCATAAACTTCTACATTCATATTACCACCTCAATATATACATATTATGTCGATTAATGATTTCCTTTTTATTAAAAAAAAATTATATAAGTTTTAGCCTATATAATTTTTCTATCGCTTTTATTTAAGATTTTTTTTAATGTTTTTATCAATCTTTGTTCTTGTATTGATTTGTCTTCATTAACTATTTCATCATAAGTTTTTAATAATCTTTTTTGTAATTTCATAGGAGTTTTATCTATTAATGAACTCATTAACTCTTCAGCAAATGCTTCTTTATCTATCTCATATTCATTACATTTTTTTGTTTTATTTAACTCATTTACTAAATAATTAATATAATTATATAATTTTACATTACCTACAATTAATCCTTTAATTTTTTTTAATAATTCATCTCTAACTAAATAATCTTCTTTGTGTTCAAAATTTACTTCAGTTAATGCACTATATAATATATTAAGTGTTTTAATATCCTCATCTACAACTAAAGGTGAAATAAATGGTTCCATAAGTAGTTCTTTTTTTCCAAAAGTTGAATCATTAATACAATTTTTAATAATATCTAAACATTCTTTATTTATCATAGGAAAGTTCTTATTTTTTATAGTAGATAAAAGTATAGAATTTAGTGCTTTTTTATCATCTTGTGGTGTTTGCTCCAATAAAAATTGAAATACATACGGAACTGATTCTTTATCTATTGTAACGTTTTTAAGCAAATAAGAAATCATATCATATTTTTTAGAATCAACCAATTCTGGAATAAAGCTTACTACATCATATACTTCTAAATCTATAATACGCACTTGAGACAAAAATTTTATATATTCTGTATGTGAAGTAAGTAATAATTCATGCATATCATCAAAATCAAAATATAAAGTATTATCACCTTTAAAATTTATATCTATTAATGAAATATATTTTATTTTAACTTTTTCTGGAAGACTTGAAAAAACTAATTCATTCATCAAAGATTCTCTATTTATTGAATCTAAATATTTATATAATAACAAAACATCATCTTTTAAATAATATATTAAATTTTCAATATAATAACTATATTCAAGTCTATTTTTAATATATTTATTTAATTCTTTTGTAAAATCATTATAAGTTATATTTTTTTGATTAGAATTTAAAATGTCAAATATTTTAGTATTTATCTCTTTAACTTGATTAATTGTTTTTTCATCTTCTAAAAATAAATAATATAAATTCAAATGTTTTTTTATCAATATTTTTTTCTTGTTTTTCTAAGTTTTTATCAACATAATCAAATGCTTTTAAAACTTCTATTAAATTACTATATTCATCGCTTACTATTTCTGAATTGCTATTTAATTTAGAAATACTTGCGTTTAATAATAATACTAAATAATTAATTTCAAACTCATTAAGTATTTTTTTATCCGTTTTACTAATATTTTTCATAAAACCACCCTTGAATTTATAATAACATTAAAGAATTTGGAAAGCAATAAAAAAAGGATTATTTCATCCTTTTATATAATCATTGATATTATTAAACCAAATAATATAACTACTACAAATAATTGAAGTAATAATTTCCAAATATATTTCATCCAATCTTTGTAAGAAACATCTAGAAATTTTAATCCAGCAACTAATACAACACTTACTGGTAGTATAAACATTACAAATCCATAAGCTGATTGTAAAATTATAGATATAGCTGGTAATGCACTTTCTTCAAATGCAATAAGTCCACCATACATACTATTTACTAAATATGGGAAATCATTAAAGAAAAATCCTCCAACCATACCTGTTAAGCTTACTAATAGTACATTAAATGATTTTGATAATCCTAATATAAAATTAGAAATAGTCGCACTTAATGTTCCATTTGAACTATTAACCATAATTGCGAATATTACACAAGCTAATGCTACATATATTGAAGTTTTAAGCATTGATTTAATTCCCTCAAAATATGTTTCTATTGCTTCACTAGGTTTTATACTATATACCCATGCAATAATTACAGTAGCAAATAAAATTAGCGCTGCAAACTCATAATTACCCCATTGTCCTATTTCAGTAAATGTTCCAAGTAATTTTGAGAAAATTGCTATTCCACCTATTTTAAATTCACTAATTGAAGTACTTATTTTATTAAATAATTCAATTCCAAATGAATAATACCAATTATACATTCCAACAAATGATACTACCATTAAAACTATAAATATTATAATTAGTGGTAAAGAACTCTTTTTTTCTTTTGAACCTTTTATATAAAAAGGTGCTTCGATTACTGGTTCAACAATAACTTCTTCTTTTTTAGTTTTTTTAGATTTCTTAGTTTCTTTAATTTCTTCTTTCTTTGTTAATGATTTATTTTTTCCAATAACAAACATTATAAGTAAGAATACTAGTACAGCAAGTAAACCAAATTTATAAACTATTCCTTTATTTGCATTTAAACCAAAGAAGCTTTTAAAAACTAAAGCATTTCCATAAGTTGACCCCATTATACCAACAAGTATAGCTCCAACTGTAGATGCAAGTGCTGTTACTTTATCATATCCTAACAATAATATAATTGCAGATACGAACGGTACTAATGCGAATACTACAATAGGAAGACCTGATAATGATGCAAGTAATGCAAATGAAATTATACTAATAATTAAAAATAAAGTTTTTTTCTTACTAAATTTTTTAACTATTGAATCTATAACTTTACTATAAACTCCTGTTTTACTCATAACAGCGTATAATCCACCAATTGATAAAAATACAACTAGGTATTGAACAAATATTGCAACACTAT
>CAJMOW010000048.1 GCA_905215145.1 uncultured bacterium
TCGATACATAATAGCGATTTATTCGCTGTATAAGTTTTCCATCATATTCTACTGAGTAATCCTTACTAACTTTTTGATAAGTTAGAAACTTATGAATATCTTGACAGTTTCTAATTGTCTCCTCAACAGGAATATTATCAGCTAATCGTTTAATTATAGCTTCAGGTATAATAGTAGCTGCCATCCCTTTACCAAGTTTTACTTGATCTATAAATAATCCCTTTGTTTTAAGTAAACTAGGATCATGTGTTTTTGAATAACCTTCTTTAATAGCTAAATAATCATTAATTGCAAATTGAAACACTGCTTCAAAATAATCAGCTTCTAGATTAAGCTTAGTTATAGTTTCTCACTCTTTACAAACTTTTTCGTCATCTTTAAGCCGATTCTTATCAATTAAATAGAATATACCATCCTTTACATTATGTCTTTCAACATAAACCCGACTATATCTTTATATAATTTCATACTTGTACTTTTCTTTTAAAATAAAGTTGTTTCGATTATACTGAGTACTAGTATATCCTCTTCACATATTTAAAAATCTGTCACATTCTGCAAAAGACTTTAGAACAATAATATTATCTTCATAATATAGCTTAATTTGTTTTCTTTGTTGAGAAAGCTTTTTTATTTTTCATCCTTTGTATTCACAACCTGTTTCTAAAGCTTTTTTAACAGAACTATTCCCAGCAGGAATTCCAGTTAAATGAAAGAAGTTTGCAAATTCGATTCAAGAATTAAATAATATTTTTTCATGATTATTGCTAATTTCGATTTTGCAAGCGTTTTCTTTATTATTTTTAGTTACCTTTTCAAGAGTTTCAGGACTATGCTTGTATAATTTAGATTTTTCTCTAATGTGTTCTTTTCAAGAATCAGTTAACTTTTTATTTTTATTCGGAATCCCACCTTTAGTTGGATTCTGACAGATATTATATAAAGGTTTTAATTCATTGATATACTTTTCTTCTTGTTCTAATATTTCATTAAGTGTTGCGTTATTCATTACTTTAAGTATATCAACCTGAAAGTTTTCTATACCGTATTTTTCATATGCTTTTCATAATATTGGATTATCTAATCTACCTCCTCTATTAAGAAATAACATGAATTTGCCGCAATGCTCTTTAAATCGATCTTTAAAAGAACGAATAGTACTTCCTATATAAAAATTCCCATTAATCTTATTAGTAATCTTGTAAACACCTTTACTTTCTAGTAAGGTTTTATTTAAATTGTTAATATCAAAAAGTATTTCTCTTATCATAAATAATTATTTTTTAATTTATACAAAAATAACACTTTTTTGACATTTTAAACAAACCATCTGTACAAAAAATTATATATCTCGCTTTTCCACTATTATAGTGTACTCCTTTCGGATAGTCTGTGAACCTTTATCTTAAACAAAAAATTTAAGATACTTGGCTGCGGATTGTCACATAATTATCTATTTTTAAACATTCACACTTATTATTACTAATTATGTTGTAGTTAGATAACCTTCGCGAGTTTCCCGCAATTAACGAGATTTTAAAACACCAACGGTCACTTAGTGTTTGCTTGTTTAATAGTTGCTCCAACACTTATTAGCCTTTCAGCTAACATTAATAACAATAGTTGACCGTTAATTCTAATCTGCATAACGGTAAAGGGGCTATAACAAAAATTATGCTCATTTTGAAGGTTCGATTGTGTTATCGTTAAGCTTTTTATCTTAACTTCTGCATATTTCTGTTCTATGCAGTCCCGCGTACATTTTACTCCGTTCTGGAGAGAACCACTCTTGGAAACATTTTATTCTTCATTAGAAGTTTCAGTTTCTACGCTGTACGGTGCAGAAGAATTGTTACATTCTACTGTTACCTCGGTGTTATCGTTTCAGATGTTCACCGATTTTGGTTCATTCACATCATCCATTCCTGAATGAAGGGGCTGATTATAAAACTCAACCTGAGAGTCCGTTAAGAGCTAATTTTAGTGTTTCATTTTTAATTTTATCACCCGCTTTTTTTGCTGCAACACGTTCATCTTTAATTTGTTTATATACTTCAAGGAATTCCCGACCAAGGTGTTTAGGGTAAAATTCATGTTCTATAATCATACTAGGATAAAGACTCGTTACGTCTTTATCGACTAATATTTGATTTTCATTAGGAATTATCTCTTCTGGTTTGTTAACAGAATGCAATCCGCCTACTGAAAATAAGTGTTCAACTCCTCCAAGGATAAATTTCTTTTCTAGACCTTTACGCCCTGGAGAAACGGTAAGTTCTTTAATTTCAGATAATAAATTTTGAAGAACTGGAGTGTTAAATTTCACAAAAGGAAGTATAACATCTTTTAATGGAATTTGATCACAAGGAGATCTTAAATCTTTAATTTGATTCCAAGTTTGTCCTGTTTTTTCGAGGTACTTTTGAGTAATAATTTTCATTCCAATGTTTACTCCATCTTTATTTAATACCTTTACTCCATATTCATCTTCAATAGCAATTCTTAAATCAATATCTTTTTTACATCTATAAAGTAGTGCTTCAGTACTATTAACATCATTATCACAATAACTAACCATATTTGGAATTTCTGAAACAGGTAAATCAGAGCAAAAATCCCCATCATATTCTTGGACATTATGATACTGCATAGTTACCTGCATTTCTTTCAATCCTACTCTTAGCTTTTGAGAATATAACATTGTTAATAGATCTAATGACTCAAAATAAACTTTATATTTTCATTTACTTCAGGATGTAAAATTTCCATCAGTAGATGTAATTATAAGACGATTTAAGTTATAAATTGATTGACAGATTTCTCTATATGTCTTATATTGCATGATTTGATGATAATCGATAATATAATTGATAATTGGGGTATCATAATGCAAAATATTATCAATTTGTTAACTTATTAGCATTTAACTAATAATTCTATATATTACTATATAGTTCAGACTATATCATCTTAATCTATAAAAGATTAAGTCGGGCGCTCGTGTTTCTATTATTGTTTGTACTACTCAAGAATTAGTCGTTGAACGTTCTACATACTTTTATGTACTTCTGTAGCTTCGCTGCTGATTGTCCCAGAGGGAGTTTCCAGCAATTCACCCGATTTTCTGTTACATAGTAACAGGGACATTTAGAAAATTTCAAATTTATCCGCACATTATTTTATCGACATTAAATTGTAGATCAGTAGTATAATTTTTGTTTCAAATACTCTTCTGGTCTTCTGTTTTAATTTGCCAAAAGAGATCTACAATTTTCATCAAATCATTACGTTTAGAAGAAATTTCTAAATGCGTTATTTCTTTTGTTTCAGTATTTTTAACAGAACAATGAAATACATTTGGAAACACCTCTATATCAAATATATATACTGTTTTATTTCTAATTAACATTGTACTTCATCGTATGTTATTTTAAATATATCAGGCTTACAAGGATAGAATTCACCTTTAGCTCCTCTAATAATGTAATCTCCTATAGAAGCTTTCATTATACCTTCTAAAGTTGGAATTCCTAGTTGATAATTATTTTCTTCTTGAGTATTATAATGTAAAAGATTAGTTCCTACAAAATTTTCAATTTCGCTAACGTTATTACCTGTATATTGAATAGCGTCTATTTCAATAGGTTTCTTTCTATATTTCTTTATCATATTTTTCTATTATACATATTTTGTTAAAATCATTTTCACTTATTCAAAACGTATACTCGTTTCAATTACAGTAGAATCCTTTAATGCGTTTATTTTCTAGATGTTGGATAGGTACCTTCTCAATATCTTTAAGATATGTATATTTGTCCATTGAAGTAGCATCTATTTCTGAAGTTAATATTTTGTATCGCATTCGGTAGAAAGTATTACAAAAGATGCATCATAATCTAACATTAAATCATGATGAATATCTGTTATATAAGACGAGATAATTGAAGAATAACTCGAAGAATCAGTAATAACTACCCCATTTAATATATCACTTGTGAATTCTATATTATTGATAGTTGTATATAAGATATATTTAAAGAAAATAGTTTTTTCTAAGTATGGAGCGTTAATATCACTTATATTCATTTTATATAAATATCATTGCTGTTTGTTAGGTATATAAATATAATTATAAGGTTCTCTTCACTTAATAGTATCTCCAGAATAAAAATTTAGATCTTGTCCTCGGTCTGTATAAAATGCAGTACTACTAATATTTTTACCTAAACTACTTATATGCCCTTTATCTATTAGTTTTTGAACATCTTCTTCTTTTGTTCAAAATTTATTTAAAGTTTCTAAAGCAATATCTCCATCAAAATGACAATATATCCCTTTGTAATTTCTATTAGATAATTTAATTGTAAGTGTACAGTGCGTAGACATGATTTCTATAGTTTATGATAACTTTAAGAATATATTTTTTCATCTACTTTGTGTTTCCACTCTTCATTGACAAAGTAACTAAGTGCCCCATATTGATCAAGTCAAGTATCATCATTAATAAGGCAACAATTATTATCAAATCCTTCTTTATCTATATAAGATTGTATTTCTGGTCATTCTACAATTACAAATTTAGATTTCATTTCCTTGAAGTTTAAGAATAATACGATCAATATTATCTTCTATTATTTTACATATCCGAATATCTACATTATTTATGTACACCCTACTTGTTCCTCACTTACGTTTAATTTGGCTATACGTAAAATTAGGATTTGTTATAAGGAGAATCTGAAATATTTTATCACAATAGTCTATAATTTCTTCGTTTAGAAAAACCAATCCTTCAAAACCTTCTTCTAAATGATCTTTATACTTCTCATTAAATTCATTACTCGTCATCTTTCGGAATTGTTAAATATTTGTCAATTGTATTAGGTAAATATTCTAAACCTAGTGAAATTAATCGAAATACTCTTATTATTTCTTCATAACTAGCATCCCACGGTAATTCAAAAGTTGCGTTAATATTATTGCTAGTTACTCCAATTTTAATGTTTTTATTAGAAGTTTCCATAATATACTTGTAACGTTAATAATCCTAATTCTCTCCAAGCTTTAACTACCTTATCTCGATCATCAAAAACACATAAAACATTATACTTATCTTTAATTACTTTATTATAAAGCTCTATTTTAATAATTTCATCTGGACGATAATCGCCTTCGTTACGCATAAATAAAGTAATAGGAAAGTCTATATATTTAGATAGCCATTCAAATGTATCAGTATAACATTGCTCTGTACCCTCTCTTCCACTAAAGAAGAATATATGTATGTTATTCTTAAAGTACGAGTTAATTAAGTTTAATAAATATTGTAATCTTGGATCACAACGATCCTCTTTAACTTTTGTTAAATCGTAAGGATTGCGATCTTTCATGATACTAAGTGTTCCATCTAAATCACAGATAATGCAATTTGGGAGATTAGAGTTTGGAGGTAGGATCTTTCTATTATCAGTACGTTTAGTTTCTTCTAAATATTTTTCTTTATAATATCTTTGATAAAAACGTTTAAGTACTTTCTCTCCAACAGGTCTTTCTCGATTTCGATCTCTTTCTAACGCTTCTTCAAATGGAATATAAAACGATACTACAATTTAATTCTGTTGCTAAATTGTTCCATTTTTTAATAGTTTTTGGATTAAGATTTGTAGCATCTATAATTACATTTAAATTATGTTGAATAGCAGATCGAATTTGAAATTCTTCAACAGAAGATATATAATCCTCCTGTTCGGGAACCCAATAATCTCCTCTAGATTCTCTAATAGAATCCCTAGAAACTATAACCCATTCTTTGTTATTTTTAATGAGTCCTCTAGCGCAGGTAGATTTTCCAGAAGCTAGATTTATGGAGGACCCTGTAATACTAATATCTTAGACATACAGGGTCCTCCTATTATTTAATTTATTTTGTTTCATTACTATAATTTAAAATTATGCAAATAGATGAAGTAATACTTAATTTATATAGTTTTATTTAAACTTGATTTGTATATTGGGTTTACTTCTTCTAAGAACATTTTGATTATGTCAGATTTTATATAATTCTGGTTACTCGATATTCTTTAATAATTTGAATTGCTCATAAGCATTCTTGTACACATTCGTTATCAGAAAGTATTCCTGATTTAACTAATTTTCGAAACGCTAAAAGATCTGGTTTAGAATATATATTTAAATATTCCTTAATTTTATTTGCTTTAGAAAGAATAGAACATACATAAGGAAGAAGACTTCCTGATTGCATTCTAATAAACCAATCATCTATTGTAAAATATCGAACAATGTTTGATTGAATAGAAAATGACTTTAGAAAGTCTTCTTGTGATAAATCGCCAATAACTATATATTCATATCCTTCTTTATATAAAGAATTAGCTATTCTATAAATATATTTAATCCTTTTTGACTCTTTCAGAATCTTCAATAATTTTTTGTTCATAGCCTAATACTTGTTCATACCCAGGTGCATCCAAATCTATTCCAGATAAATCAGATTTAGGCAAAAATTGATTTAGATAGTTTATATCATAATTAAAATAGATTCCGTATAATTTCTTTTGATAAACATACTGTTCTTCAAAAGTAAGTTTTCGGACACAATATTTTTTATAGGGAGTATCAATAAAAAACTTAATTTTTCCTGTTGTAACTAAGCTTGGAGAATAACTGCAGGTTATAGCAGAAATAACATAATTAGAATCATTGCAATATTCATTAATTGGGTTTACAAAAGTGTATGGTTTAAATTTATCTTCTTCTTTCTCATATTCCCAAATTAATTTAATATCTATATCGTTGATATTATATACTAAAATATTAGAGCATACGCACTTAGGCTCAGTATTAATTAAAATATTAAATAACTTCCAAATACGATCGTCCATTATAGGAAGTTCAACTTTATCCTTTATTTCCATATAATTATTGATTTGATTCAATATCAATTTCCCCTCTATCTAACATTTTAGATTCTTTTTCAAGGAAATTAATTGATTTAAGTTTATATACATCTATACCATTTACTTCTCGACGAAGTACAATACCTTCTTCAGGAACATTATTATTACATAATACAGATCTTTGTTCAAGATACATGTTTCTTAGATTAGTTAAAAATTCCTCATGCCAATGTTCATTAATATTTAAATTAGGAAAGAGGTTTTCTGCTCTACCATAATAGAGTTCCTTAACTGAATGCAAACTGTATTTTTTACAAAATTCTTTAACTTGTTGTGTTGAAAATTCAAATACTTTTCCATCAACATTTGTATAAGTTATTCGATAAACAATAATATCAAACAATCTTGCATGATACATTTGTTTAGGGGTCATTTTTTGATAATCAAACGATTTAGGATTATATACACATTTATAATCGTAGTCTTTTTGAATCATTTGTCCATTAGGCATATATCCAACGATTTATGCATATACGGTTAATCCTTTTTGTAAATACTCTTCGATTACATTAAACGCAATATTCCATATATCACAATCATAATACCCTTTTGTTAAATTAGGGTTTAATTTGCAATCCTTAATAACTTTACGAGATGAACAAAATTTGTAGTAATGTTCTTCTGGAAAGATTGGATATTTGAATAATATCTTCTAGATTAATATTAGTAATTGCTTTTTGCAATTGAACAGTATCCACATGAAATCGAAATTGATTTTCAACTATATTGAGTACCTTTTTAGGTTGTTTAACACCTAATTTTGAATTAGAAATATTAGTTTTAATAACATATTTCCAAACAAATAGTTCATCATTAATTGTGTCAAATTCTGTTCCAATAGGATAATCAAAACTAACATTATCGTTTATATAAGAAATTAAGGAATTTATAGGCATAATAAAACCTTCAGAAGCAATCCCCCTGAGTTTAATACATTTAACTCTTCCCGATTCTTCAAAAAATCCAGATTGTTCAGGATTTTGGTTCAATTCCTTCTTCCTATATAAATTATGATATTTTAAAAATTTTGGATTAATTACACATTCAACGGGAAAATATATATATAACGCTATCAATTCCTGTAGAAATTATATATCCTTCTACTGTACATAATTTTAGTTTATCTGCATTAGGATGCGGATGAAATGTATCAACTTGTACAATTCGAGCTAAATAATTAATGTTAGCATTTTTACTTATTGTTAGTTTCATTTTTATATAATTTATAATATCTGGCTGTTTCTTGAAGTATTAACATAGCTTGCTCTAGTCCAGCATTACTACTTAATATAATATCATATTTTGCAGGAGAACTTATGCAGAAGCTATCAAATACTTCTAAATAATTTTTATATAAAGTATATTTGTTAGGTTCTTTAGAATTTACTATAATTTTAGCGCCTAATTCCTGAGCGTTTTTAATAATCATTATAGCATCATTAATAGAATGTTTAGTTTCATTTGATTTTAAATCAAGATCAACTAATATACTTATACTACCTTTATCCTTCCAAATATTAAATAGTTGTTGTATATAATACTTAAATGTATTATTATATGATGATAATATTAATCCTACATCCATATTTGTTGTCCTAATATAATATCTCCTTCTACTTGGGTTAATTGTCGATAATAATATTCGTAGGCTATATCATAAATATCTTTGTATTTAGAATTTATGCCTTTTGAAGTTAACCAATCTGGAGATTGATAATTATTCATATATTCTGCAGTCAATGCTGAAGCTTTTTTAATGATGTCCATATAATAATTGTTTTGTAAAAATTGTTTTCAATTCATCATAAGATATAGGTGTAAAATTGTTATTATCTACTCCTACATCATAACTTGGTAAAGCCCTATGTTGAATATAATCGTAATCAGCCTGATTTTGACTATAAGGACTTGTATGACTATGTCCAAAACAATGTACTGCTCCATTTCATTGTCCTGGTCAAGTTGTTAAACAATAATGACATAATATTAATGTACTATAATCCTCCAATTCATTATCATAAATTGCAACTTGAGCTATATCACAAACTAATTCAAAACCTTCATAATAAATTTCATTTTCTCGATCATGATTACCCTGAATTAGATATTTAGTTCCCTACAAAAACTTTTCCAAGTTTTTCTATCACCAAAACAGAAATCTCCAAGATGAAACACAATATCATTAGGAGCAAC
>CAJMOW010000049.1 GCA_905215145.1 uncultured bacterium
AACTTACATCACTTGGTATCTTAACAATTTTCCAGTCTTCTTCTTTCATTATTTCATTAAACTTTTCTATATTTTTCATTCTGCCGAATTCACTTAAAACATCTACTGTTATAAGTTGATCTTCTGGAACATTAATTTTAGACTTAGGTTTTCGTAGTGTGTCTAACACTTCCAGACCTAACTTATTAACAAAAAAATGTTCAATTCCTTTATTATATACTGTTATATTTGTTGGTTTTGCTTTTACTCTTTTTAAACTACCAGAGGACATAGAGTTAACATCAAGATCTAAATCTTGATATGATTGATTACAATCTAATTTAATTGCTTTTTCTGTTAAAGGATTATAATCATAATAATATACAGTCATAGAACAATCATATTTATTCCAATAATTTTTTAATTGTTCCCATTGCTTTATTTCATCATTATTCATATCAATTCTTAACCAATGTGTATAAATATAATGTCTACTATGAATGCTACGCATATTCCATCTCCATTTCTTCTATTTCCTTTGAAATATTTTGTTCTTTAGATAAACTTTTATCTTCTAAATATGAAACAATTTTATTAGCATCTGAGATTGCTAAAAATAATTCTTGAGGTTTGTTTTTTATAATATCCAACCATCCTCTTACATAAGCTTTATGATTATTCAAATGCCTTTCATCATATTCTAATCCTAATTTTTGCATAAGAAAAGAAGAACCAATCTCTGCTCTTAGTTCCTCCTTTGCATACGCTTCCGATCTGAATTCACCACTCATATCTCTATTTAATCTGGTATGATGACCTGTTGAATGGGCAATTTCATGTAATTGTGTTGAATAGTAAGAATAAGTGCTTTTAAAAGTATTAGAAGGAGGTATAACTACTTCATCAGCAAGTATATCATAATATGCTTGTTCTCCTTTTTCTTGATATTTAACGCCAATATTTTTAATAATATTACTGATGTAATCATTACTAATTATTTTTTCTTTAATGACATCATTATTCTTTTCTATACCTTCTATTAAATCAGCATTAAATACTATATAGTTATACCTTCTTATTGAAAATTCATTTTCTTTTTCTGGGAAGTCATTAATTATTTTCTTATACTCTTCAAAGGAGTAAAGTTTATTATCTTTTTTGTTTTTCATACCTACATATTCAATGCAAACACCTTGTCCTTTTGCATCTTTCAGTTTCCATTTATTCTTTTTAATTTGAATATAGGTACACCATCTTGCATCCTTATAACCTCTTTGAAGTGCTACGTAAGATAAAATTAAATTATTAATTCCTTTATATTTTTTCCCAGTAATTCCATTTTCTGGTATACTTGTTTGCCACATTTTTTCCCAGGGGATTTTTCCTTCTTCTAAACTTTTAACATACATCTTTACTAATTCATCTCTTGCCTTGAAATAACTACTCATAGTTATTGTTGCTCCTTAATTTTTAAATCTAATTCTTGTTGTCTTTGATAAATTTTTTCTTGTTCTTTTCTCAAATCATATAATACTTTTAATTGTTTATCATATTCAGCAATAACTTGATTTATTGAGTTAATTTTTTCTTTTTCTTTTTCCTTTAACCCTTCTAATCTTTCTATTTTTTTATCTAATTGTTTATTCATAATATTCCCCTTTCATTAAAGTTATTTTTCTAATTCTTCTTCATAATTAGCAACTAAATCCTTAATATCTTGAGCATCCTTATCTTTATCTCGAACCTTGTTTTTTAAATCAATTTGTTTGTTTATTATTTTTCTAATAGATTTTTCTATAATACATTTTTCTTCATTTTTATCTAAGAAAAGTGAAGGTGAAAATTTCATATTTTCTATTTTTCCAATATCTGAAACTTTAAAATTTTCCTTTATATAATCAATAATTATATCAATGTTATTTTCTTTTTTGCTAAATTCATTAAATAATAATCTAGAATCTGTATATCCTTTTTTTAATTCATCTGAAAAACTAATATTATTTGAATCTGTAATCCAACAACCAACGTCTTCATTATTTAGTGCATAATAATCTCCTCCACCTGCACCATTACAACATGATAATACCAAACTTAGTGGATGTATTTTTGCACCATCTATTAGATTAATATTTTCATCATATACTACCCATTGTATAGGTTGCTTTTTTAAATCAATGTATTCTTTTATAGAATCATTGTAAATATAACGAGAAGGTAATCTATTTGAGTAAAAAGACGTATTTTTAAGTTCTTTGTATGGGTAATCATATATATTATGAAGTCCATATTCTTTATTTTCTTCACGTATAGTTTTCAAAAGTTCACTAGAATATTCACCCTCATAAAAATCATCTGCATAATCTCCAATAACTAAAACTCTGTCACCTTTCCAAGATGTTTTTAATAGATTTTCTATTTGAAGCATATATTCATTTTGTTGATAACTCCATTCCATTAATTTTAAAAGACCAGGAGGATTTAAAATTTCTTTTTTATCAAAATTCATAAATTTATGATATTGTCCCATTATTTATCTCCTTTCTAATATTCCATTTCAATTTCATTATCTATTTCTTCATTTGACGATTCTTTTTCACTGTCATCTAAATAATAATCCCAAATTTTATCAATTGATTCCATCTCCAAATTATATTTTTCTTCAAATACTTCGCCATCTTTTATTTTTAATATGCCAGAGTTTTCTTGCATACCTTCATCAGCAAATTTGCATTCAAAAACAGCTTCAGGATATCTACGAG
The DNA here is from genome assembly GCA_905215145.1 of uncultured bacterium. The sequence goes on from CAJMOW010000049.1 coordinate 2,739, forward strand.
AAAGTTCTAATATAACATTCCCAGCAAAATTCCAAGCTGTTTGAAAAATCATAGTATCTTTATTATAATCTAATTCTGTTAAATCCCACTTTGTTCCCCAGTTATCACAACGCCAATTATACCAATCTGCATAACCGTATTTGTTATAATTATAAATATATTGTTTAGCAAGTTTAACACTTTCATTATATTCTGTTTTACTTTTATTTTCACTATATTTTTCTTCAACCATCTTAAATCTTTTTTCTTTATAAATATCAGAAAAGAAAGGATTTAATGAACGAAATACTTGATTAATTTTTTCCTTAGAAATACCATTATCATTTTCTAAAAAAAGATACATAAGTCCATCTTGACCTCTGCTACCTCTTTCTACATCTAATTCCTTAGGCATTGGAATTACTTTTTCAAATGAAAAACCATCTTCATTTGAATATTTTTTTAAAATATCTTTTAATACGTCTGGTTTTGTTTTTACAATAGTTTTTACCCAATTTGGCATAAAATAATTTCTCCTTTCATAAAGATTTTATATTTCTAATTCCTGCTCTTCTTCTAAGTTTTTTATATCATTTTCTTGATTTACATCATTTTCTTTTGTTGGTTTAAGGTATCCATCTTTAATTAAATTATTAACTAAATTTTCATTTAAAATTAATCCTGGAGTTATATAGTATCCATAACGTTCAGAAGACAATGTATTTTGATGATTTATTATTGCACTAGCTCCCATTAATGATAAACTGACATAAGTCATACAGCAACATAGATTTGATATATCTGCTCCTTCAAAATATACATTCTTTAAATCTACATTGTTTTCTTTTAATAATTTAAGATATGCAAATAACATTCTACCACTGCCACAACATTCATCTGCTATTGTTATATAACCCTTTTTTGATATTTCGTTTTGAATATTTTCTTTATCAAATACAATTTCTGCCATAAATTTGCTGATATGTAGAGGAGTAAAAAATTGTCCTCTACCTTTATCATGCAAACCTAATTCTTCAAAAACATTTCCTAAAATATCTTCACAATCATCTTTGTTAAGTTCTAATATTAATGCCGATAGCATTGATGCAAATGAATTAAAATCTTCCTTCTCATATTTCTTAGATATATTCAAATATTCTTTTTCACGGCTATCATTAAAATTTGTTAAATTAGATAATGAATATGCACAACAATACACAAAATCTTCAAAAGTTTCTCTGACACCATATTTTTGTCCAAGTTTTTTTAAAGTATCTTTAATATAGTTTTTATCTAATGTCATTTTGAATTTTTCCTATTAAAATTTTAGTTATAATCAAGATCATAATCATCATCTTTATCAATAGATTCTTCCTGCTCTTGAGTTTCTTCATAATCAGTAGACATTTTTATTGCTTGTGCCTGAATTACAGGATTATCCTTAGTTTCTCTATAAGCATTTATAACCTCTGTATCTAAAAAATGGTAGTCCTTTTTCATATTTTTTTGTTTTTCATAAATAAAATCGTAGGTCATAGACAATGCTAATTGTTCATCAACTCTCATATCTTTTGGATTTATACCTAAGTCCATACATAATAATGCTTGTTGAAAATATTTGTCATCTTCTTTCTTTAACGCAGTTAATTGATTATACATAATAGTTAAAAATTGTTTACTAGTTATTTCTCCCATGTATTGTTCCTTAACTTGATCCAATATTTTTTCATAGTGTGATGCTGGTACTTTGGTAGGTAAATGAGTTTCTGGATCTAAATAAGTATAAGTCATATCACTTATAGATTTGCACATCTCTTTTATCTTCATTTGAGTAAAATCATCATATTGTTTTCTCATAAATTTTTTCTCCTTTTCTTTTTTCGTTTTTTATACTTTTCATTTATCTAGTTCAATATACGAACTATTTTTAACAGAAGATAAAATATCATTTACTTTTAATTGAGTATTTTTATAATCTTCCATTTCAATTAATTCTAATAAACTGTCTGCTCTATCACCCTCTAAAATCATATAAGGTTGAGAGAAAACAATTGTGTCTTCAAACATCTTTATTATTTCATTTTTAACTTCTTGAGTATTAAATTTTTCTTTTTCACTTTCTAATATTCCTCCATCTATACTGTGTCCTTTGCAATCATAAAAGGTGTAATCGACAGTATAACCTTTATTTGAGATATGAAGAATATTACTTTCATTACTTATTATTAATGTGTCCATTTGATTTTCTCCCACTGAAATTATTAATTTCAAAATATATTTTTATATCGCCTAAAAAATCATCCGTGTCTTCATATTCTTCACTTTCAAAGTCATCATCTTCGAAATTGTCCTCAAATTCTTCACCTGAAACAGCAGTAATTTCACAAGGAATTCTATTATATTTTTCTGCTATTTCATATTCGTTTTTTTCTTCTAAATCTTTCAATACTGTTTGCATTTCTTTTTTATCAGGTGTTGCAAATATCAATGTATTATTAATTTTTTCGTCTATTTTAATAATACTGTTTTCTGATAAAAAATCTATTACAATAGGAAGAGCTGATTGTTCACTAGTTGCATGAATTTTAAATACCTTTGTTTCTCCATTCTTAACAATAATATAAAACAATTTTTCCTCTTCTCTTTCATAAAAGTTGGCATCTTCTAAAAGTGTTAAAAAATCTAAATTTAATAACTTACATATTTTTAATAATGTAATAGTATTTAAACATTGCCTATTACCATTTTCAATACGTACAAGTTCTGTATGACTAATACCAACTTCATTTGCTAAATTCCTTAAACTATACCCTAAAGCTATTCTTCTATTTTTTATTATTTCTGCTAATATCATATAATTATTTTTCATTTTTTTCTCCTTTTCTTTATCTTTTTGTTTACACTAGTAAACATTCAATGTAAAAAAAATCATTTTTCTATATCATGATCTTCATTTGATAATTCTTTAGTATTTTCTTTAACCCTATTAAATAATTTATCTGCGTTTGGAGATATATCAAACTCAAATTGCATATTTGAAATTATAATTGATTCCATAAAATCCTCCAAATCTTCTGGAGTTTCTATATCTAATCCATGATGGATAAAGACTTCTTTTTCTTCTTCAAATAATTCTTTTATATATTCTTTATTCATTTATACATCTCCCTTTTCTAAATTAATTTGTTTCTAATTTCATACCCAAATAGATGCCATTTTCATCTTGAATTGGACTACAAATACCTGTTCTGTTTGTCTTTTTCAATTCAGTTGCACATGCTTCTGAAACATTTTGCATAGTATATCCATCTTTAAACAAAAAATATTTTATTATTTTTTTTGTAGAAGGTGTATCTTCTACTTGATTATTAGATGGTGGCTCAGGTTTTGTAGTTGTATTATTTGACGCACTATTTGATGGCTGTTGTTCTTCTTTTTTTGAAGACTCAACACTACTAGAATTTGATGAAGTATTTTCTTTTTTTTCGTCTATTGGTTCTTCTTTTTTCAGTACATTAACTACAACAATTTCTTGTGATGTATTACCAGAAGAATCTGAAACAGTATATACTATTTTCTGTTCACCAATTTTTGTTGTATCTATTTCATTATAAGTAATACTTTCTAAAAGATCTCCATCCTTATCATCTATAACACTTTCAATATATTTTAAATAATCCACATCACCTCCTTCAATAATTTCTATATAATTAGTATTAAGTTTTATAACTGGAGCTATTTCATCTTTTTCTTTTGATACATTAGTAGTTTCTTTGCTTTTTGCATCATTTTTAGATGAAGTATTACTGATAGATAAAAATATAAATATAGAGCTAATAATAATTATCAATATTGAAATTATAATTATATTTCTCTTTTTCTTATACTTACGAAACATTGTTAATAGCTGTTCATCAGTCATATTTCATCACCTCACTTATATTAAATTAATCCTTAAAATTTGGCTTTTCACGAATAATTACTAATAATCTTGCCTTAATAACATTTGATGCTGAGTCACTTACTTCATAATCAACATAAAACTCTCCTGTTTTAGAAGTGTCTATTTTTGTATATTTAACTCTATCAGTTAAATCTCCTTCCAAATTATCAGTTGCTTCTTTTATAAATGATTTATAATTTAATTCATCACCTTGATACATTATTAATTTATCTTGCTTTAAAATTAAAACAGGACTAATTAAATCCTGTTTTAGCATTTCTTCTTTTCTTTCTTTTTCAACTTGTTCTTCTTTAGCAATTTCTATATTCCTTTTTATATTTTTATAATTAAACAACACTGATGTAAGACTACAAGCAAATAATACTACAATAAGTAGTATCCATAATTTTTTCTTTTTCATTTTTTCTCCTTTTAATCTAAATATATAAATCCTATAATGGTGTATCCATTATTTTTATTTATTCTTCTATACTCATCAAACGAACTATAAGTTTTTGTTCTTACTAACTCATTTGCATGTTTATTAGCATATTCTACTTGACTACATGAATCATCACTTCTACAAGCATTACCAACATTTCCTTCAGATATAGTTATTGTTTTTCCATCATAAGCTTCTACAAAAGCAACATGTCCAAATCTCTTGGAAGACAATACTACAACAGAATTATACGAAGGTTGAGTACCAGTTTCATATCCCATTGATATTGCAGAAGTAATCCAAGTTTGTGCGTTTCCTGTTGGCATCTTTTTTCCAGATACTTGTAATGCACGACCATAACTAAACCAAGTACATTGTCCCTTAAAACCAGCATTTGTTAAAGCATTTTTTTCATTAAAATGTTTGGTATTAAGATTCAAAGGTATATTTGTTTTTCCATAAGTAGGAGTTCGTGTTTTAAAACTACTACCTAAAGCATCTGCAAAAAAATCTGAATTATACAATAAACTTATCATATCTAATTGATCTTTAGTAAAATAAGTTTCTGTTCCATTAGATACTTTTTTTGCTTTATTAAAGTTAGCGATATTACTATAATTATCACGACACCAATCCATATAATCTTCATACATGCTATTGGTAATTACTAATACCTTTTTTGTAGTTTCAGTTGTATTACCTGCTTCATCTGTATCATATACAACTTGTTCCAATATCTCATGTTTTTCCAATAAACCTTCAGATTTAAATTTTTGTATTAAATCTTTTTCAGTTTGATCGAATTCTAATTCTGCTCCTGTACCTTGCATTATAGATAATGGAATTCTCCAATCAATTCTACCATAACTGCCACCAACAGCAAAAATTTCTCCATCTGGATTTTCTTCTAAAAATTCATCAACTTTTTTGTCATACTCTTCTTGAATAGAGTTCATATATTGTTGATACGAGCTGAGAGAGCTTTCAGTCATAGTAGAACCAAATATAGAACATACTGAAATTATTATTATAAGAATAAGTGCCAATGGAATAATAAATTCTGCCAATGCAGCTAATAATGATATAAGCATCTTTATTAATTTCATAACAATAGCTTTTGCAACTTGAAATAATTTTTTACCAATAGTTTGATTAAATTTTTTCCCTATTTTACTTGCGACTTTTTTTGTTTTCTTTTTAATCTTATTAGATGCCTTAGTTTTGATTTTACGAGTTATTTTTTCATTTATATAATCGACACCACTACCATTTTCACTCATTGCTTTATTTAGTTCTCTTGACGTTCTCACAATTGTTCTACCTACTTTAGATACTTTTTCTCCACCCTTACTTATAGTAGTTGCTACTTTTGAAACTTTTCCTTGATTATCATTAAATTTGAATATCTTTTTATTAGTTTTTTCTACAACTGTTTTTAATTTACTTTTCTTAGGAATATCATTATCAGAATCTTTTGTTTCTACATCTTTTTCTTCCTGAGAGTTAGTTGTTGATGATGTGTCGTTATTAACATTTGTTTTCAACTTACTTGTAGAATCATTATTGCCTTCTGTTGATAAATCTGTTTCATTATTGTTTTCTTGAACATATTCTGATGTTTTTAATCTTGATTCTACTTCTTTCTCTTTTTCTGCTAGACTTTGTTCTATG
>CAJMOW010000050.1 GCA_905215145.1 uncultured bacterium
GTGTCTCCTAATTCTCCTAATATCAACTTATTACGTGTGTTAGTTTTGTTTTAATTGGAACTACCCAATAGGGGTACCCGAAGGTGACCCATCCACCAGCTCATTTTTAAGGAACGAAGCCAAACCTTGAAAGGAAGTGTTGTTCTCGCCAGTTTAAGAGTGACGAACCTCCCATTGATTTACGCAGCCATTAAAGCTACTCCTTCAATGTCGCCAAACAGCGCCGTCTCAACCTTGTTGATAATGCGCGAAAAAATGTTATTTGCGTTTATTGTTTGAATCTGTTTTACGAGTATGAATCAAACTCGACACGATTGATATTACTTGACATTAGGATCAAATACCTAGCAGCCCCGAGCGGGGAGGGATTAACCATCACCTCCCTAGTAGGATTCTTTTTTAAACTTGTAGAATTCCAAGCTTGTAGTCTAGAGTATCCCTACTCTAATTATAACGGAGATTAGTGTGAAAACACTAACCGCGGCTATTATTTCACGATGGAAACTACATAGCATGTTCTTTATTTCTGCGGAACCTAACATGAAAAAACCGACCGAATCGCCCCGTATTCTCGATAGGCTCAAGATCCTTGTTTAATGTCCTAGGAAAGACGATAGGGATACTTCAGATACGCGTGAAGTTACCTGAACATCGCGGAGGACTATTCTTTATAGGGCTTCAATAGTCAACTTACCAAACTTTTTAGATTAGTTTTAACTCCCTCAGTCTTAAGTATCACTGAGTTACATACCCTTACATATAGTCGAAGGAAAACTACCCATTTTCTATACCGCAGGAGTCAGCAGGTATATAAAGAAATAGTCATAGGACTAAATCCTAACAGAGGCAAAAGTAAAAACAATGACCATGACGAAATACTTCTCAAAGCTAAAAACAAAGTCAATTATATTTATATTTGAAGTATTTCACAAGTTTGTACAATACTAATAATGCTTAGCATACATGTGCTTTACTAGAGCAAGTGTTTGTTTATATTTGTATTATCCGCAACACGCGTATAACACACAATATATCTTGTAGGATTTAGTCCTATGTAAAAGATAGAGTATACTGATGAAAATACAGTATAGCATCTATCTACCTATTAGAGAGAACTTAAGAAATCATAAGTATCTTTCAGTTCATTCGGAATTATAATCCGAAGTTTACCAATTTTACTTATTTCCTCATTTTTCCAGGTTGTAAACTGCTTATTCAAAAGCTCTATTTCATTTGAATACTGCTTGAATTTAACTGCAGTTTCAGTATCAAGTTTTGCAGTTTCTTCTGCAACACGTTGATCAATAGAACCCTTAATAGCGTTGAGGCTTGCTTCAACAGCACGATGCTGTTTTTGTAACTCAAAGTAGAGTTCTTCAACTTCCTCTTGTTTTACAGATGCAACATGACGATAAACTTTATCATCTTCTACTAATGCAGGATTTGATATTGCATCAAACAGTTTTTCACGTGCTTCATGAATAGCTCCACGAGGATGAATCTGTTTGCCAATAATGGCAGCTTCTGCACCAAGAGTATAATAACGATTACGCTCTTTAATATCCAATTCTCCTAAGATATCTTCAAAAGAAGGATACTTAGGATTAGCAGGATATTCAGGAAGAGTAATACTTTCCTGCTCGCACCAATCCTTAAAAGAAAGCTCTTTTACAGTACGATATTCAGCTTCTTTTGCCTTGATTGCCTCTCGCATATATGCAATAAATGCGTTAATTTCAGCAATTTTTCTGATTTCTTCCTTTAAAGAAAGTACTTCTGCGGAATTTAATCCTTGCGAGAGAGTGATGCGGTTGTCTGCACTTAATGTTTCTACAGTCGTAGTAATAAACCGAATATTATCAAGACGGCTATGAGCAGATGCAATATATTCTTTACCTATATTGCAGAGATGATTTGCAGAAGTAGCAGTAATACCATCTGCTGCAAAAAAGACTTTATTCTTTTCAGTCATATGTTTAGTATTTTTCTATTTGTTTGTATAAAAGATATATAATAATTGCAATAAGAATCATAATATATCCAACACCTAACCAAATAGACGCTTTAAACATTATATATCCTATTAAAACAATTATTAAAAGAAAGAGTAGCAATACAATTGGGCTCTCATATTAAAGATCTTTATAATCGCAATACTTAATCTTTGTAATAATTCTCTTACCTCTGCGATTTAATAGACCACAAGGTGCTTTAAGTACAAGACCCTCAGCAATATAGTCTTTATTTTCTGCAATTAAAGACTTGAAACCTGCTTTTACAAAATCCTCAGCTTCTTTAATAGTCATATAACCTACTAAAGGAACAATTTTAAGATTAAGCTTTTTAGCAATATCTTCACATGCTTCTCGAGTTAACCAAAGAGATTCACCTGTAGATGTAAGAATTCTTATATCAAACAAAATGAAATCACAATGATCTTTAATATAGTTTCCACCTTTCTGAATCTTTAGGCCATACCCTTCTCCAAAGATTTCTACTTTTTCAGGATAAACAGTTTCTCCTATTTCTGTTTGTACTCCGAAAGCTTTATATAAAGGATCAAACTGAAACAATTCCTCCATTCGCTTATGTAAATGAGTTGGAATACTTGCGTTTTCAGTTTTCCCACGAATTTCAATCATTCTTAGACCTGGATGAAAACAACAAGACATATTAGTTCCATCAATCTTTTCAGTAGCTTCCCATTTAAGATCTTTAAGAACTTCAAATTCAGATTCCGAATATTCCCCAAGAATTATTGATTTCTTAGGCTTTGTCATGTCTCTTTTGTAGAGAGTGTTGATTTTTTGATAATAACTGCTCATATTTAACTTATTTTTTCTATTCCATATTTTTCAATGAACTCTATATTTCGAGTACACATTCCTTTAATTGTTGCTATATGATGAGAAAGATTTCCAGAAGTTACTTTAGTACAAACTTCAGATATACCTATGAAATTATGATAAAACATAGTTTCTCCTTGTTCTTTCTTTATTCTACTTGCCCAATTAGATGCTAAGAAACGAATCGAATTAACTTCATGAGAACAATTGCCTGTTGTTACTTTATCACATTTATTTTTGAGAGCTTCAAACCAGTGAATTATATCTTCTTTTGTTATCATTTTACTAAAAATTTTGTGTCCATCCTGAGTCTCGCTCTCAGTTCCCCTGTATTACCAGGCCCTATCTAACATCTTACTTTCATCTTTCGTTCGCGACCTCCAGATTATCCTCGAAGTATGTCTCCTTCATGTACTAGAACTAAATATACGGTACACTATCTTTCCAATGAAAGGTGAGACGGCGAGCTAGTTTAAATTAAAGTTATCTTACACATGAACCTTCTTAAACCTCAGCTGAACACCTAAGAGATTTAAGGAATTCACTTCCACCTTCTACCTGTCCGTGTTCAGTACAGAGCGGTACTTTCCTTCTACCTCAGATAACTTTAATATAGTGGGCCCTACCAGACTTGAACTGATAACCTACTGATTATGAGTCAGTTGCTCTAACCAATTGAGCTAAGGGCCCTAAAATAAGTACTGTTCTTCGTTTTGAGACTTAACATACTCTGATTCTCAGTTCTGATACCTCTCGGGAGCTTTAACGCGTATTAGGAAGATGAACCCTCATCGCTCGGCTTTCGCTTAGTACTTATGTGATTACATTAGAGCTAGAATTATTGCTGCAAGTGCAACTACTATTAATAGTCCTACTCCTAATATTTGATTTCCATCAAAATCTTCTTCCATAACTTAATAGAAATTTAATAATTAAAAAGTTAAGGTGTGCTAACATGGGCTATTATTCAGCCTAGTACTGGGCCATGTTCTCTATACTACTATACACCAGTAGACTAACCTTCCTCCTTAACTCTACCTATTCCCACGCCTTCCAATGGGTAAACAATAACAGCCTGTATGCCTACAGGAGAATCTACACTTTACGATCATGTAGTTTAATTCAGGTTTGTGGGTATGAGCCACTCTATCTGGTATCGTTTAATCAACAAAATTCAACACTTGTGGAATCAAGTTTTAGTCGCGTTTTCTGCATAATACTTATTGCGTAAGCATTAGAGGCTCTGCTTTCTCCTAACGAATTCGTTTGAAAATAGGTAAAAAATAGAGCCTACACCTCCGATCAAAGAGATGTAGGCAATGTTTATCGTCCTTTTAGAACTTCATAGTTTTAGTATGGGTTCCTTCTCTTATATATGGTTTTTCCATATATTTAATAGAGAAAACTGTAACGTTCTATTACAGGGACTACACCTTTGGTGAAGCAGGTAGGATTTTCTGCCTAACGGCGATAAGTGCGGGGAAAGTATGCTGCATTGTGGCGAACCTTTCGGAACACACGTACATAAACAGTTTTACCTTCATTATCCTTTACAGGATTTCCCTCCTCATCGAGAAGAACTTCTTTGAAAGCCATCGTAATAGCCTTCATGTTCATTTTTGCCATCGTTTCTTTTTATTTAATGAATGATATTTTTATTCTAATTCCTTTTCAACTAAGTAATCAAAAACTTGTTCTAACTGTTCTTTAGTTAAATCGTTACACCGACTCACTTCAACTCCAAGAATAGAAGTAAGAGTTATGTCTTTATTACTATCAAGTGCATCAAGAACATAATAGTACATCCTTTCATTTACAACTGCACCACTTGCAAGTTGTTTACCTCTAAACTTTAACATATTCTTAAACATTATACTGTTAAATTAGAACAGAAGAGAGGAATCGAACCCCTATTTTAACCTTATCAGTGTTACGTTCTACCATTGAACTACTTCTGTTTGTTGGGAGGATTGCCGTAGGCTCCTCCCTAGCCTTAAAGAACTTAATTCGACATCTTATCTACAAGATCCGATACCATCTTAAGTCCCATCGCATCCATGGCAGCATTGCCATTACTAGTGTTTCCACCAGCCATAACAATTTTAGGAAGTTCCAGCTTCGATAAAGCTTCAGCTACACCAATCTTCGTTTGCATCTCAATCTCTGCCTTTTCCTTAGGACTAAGACCTGCACGTACTAATGCTGCCTGACGGAATGCTTCTGCATCACCTTCAGCCTTCACTTTCTTTGCATTTTCCATAGCTTCTTTAGCAGCAAGTGATGCTACTTCATAAGCCTGTTGAGCCTTAGTTACCTCGACTGCTTTTACTTTTTCCTGCTCCCACTTTGCAGTCATAGCAGCAGCTTTACCAAGCTCCTCTGCCTTAATTGCATCCTGTTGAGCAGCAGCGGCTTGCGCCTTTGCAGTCTGGATATCCATGTTTGCTTTCTGTTGCTGAGCAATCTGCTTCTTAACTGTTTCAGAATAGTCAATTTTAGAAACTGCTACCTGACCGATCTCTAAACCATAGTAGGCAAACGGCGAAGATTCACTACGTTTGTATCCACCAGCAGAGAGAGAATCGGGGATAAGAGTTGCAATATTAACCAGCTTTTTATCTCCTGAAATTGCATCCAGAATCTCAACTCGCTTTACAGAAGTTTTGTATACACCATTATTGAGCTGGTCAGTGATATACTCAATAAGGTCGTTCTTCTTTTCAGCATAAGATTCAAATGCAGACATCAGAGGACCAGACGCATAAATAACCTTGGTAACAGTAGGCCGAACGAGGTCATTAATAAGCCTATCCATACCGTTATAATCCGTCTGAATACGTGCTAGATACTTAGGATCAGTAGGGAGTTTAACTCGAAGTGAACCATACACCATACCATCCGACGCATCATTAAAGATCACGGGAATAGGACTTCCCATCTGTTGACCAGCATCGTTGTCAGATCCGAACCAGAGCTGCTGAGTCTTGTAATAGACCGTCGTCTTACCCCACCACTGCCAGTGGAAGCCAGGCGTCGTCCAATACTCCATGTTACCCGTAAGGGGGTACTGGTTGACCACAATAGTTTCGTTCTTCACATCCTCTCCAATCTTACCGAGAAACACAACGCAGAAAACTGCGAACACTGCCACGAAGACAGCAATAATCTTTTTTAAATTCATATGATTTTATAAAGTGATTAATGTTTTCTTTTGTTTTTAAAGCAATCTATTAATAATATCAATAAACAGATTACAAGAATTATAAATAGAGGCGCCATATATTTTCTACCTCTTAATAAAGTAATAGAAAGGTATAATAGCCTTCCATGTTATCTTACGATTAGTTATTTTCCATACATCTAACAGTTGAAAAACAACTGCAGTATAATAAAAAATAAATAAAAATTCTAAGAGAATAATTGCAAATCTAAAGAACCACATAGTTTAATCGTCATCTTAGAGTACTAGCAATACTAGAATTATTATTAATACTATTTCCATTAGGTTGATAAATTTTGATTGTTTGAGGGCGTACATCAATGATTAATGTATCACGACGATGTGTAAGATTACTATTAACTACCTTTTCTAAAGAATCTACCTTATATTCAAGATAGTTAATCTCTTTTGTAAACTTATCTGTCCAGTCTTCAGTAATTCTACCTTGAACTCCAAAAAAAGCAAAATTTACTATAAAGACAAAACCTATTATAATAAATATTGCAAGAGCTCGTAAACTTTTATTTTCCATAAACTAATACTGACAAGAACACTCAGGAGAATGAAGTAAAAAATTTTCTCCATAGTTTGTAATATACTTATGCCCATGATACATGAATTCATAGTATTCACAAACAAGACTTCCTTTTTGTGTATAAACTTTAAAGGAAGTTACAGTAATCTTTTCTGGTTCTTTTTTCTGAGAATTGTTGTGGTCTACTTCACAACAAGATACTGCAAATACACATAATGCGAGTACAATGAGTAACTTTTTCATATTTTTACCATAATTATTTTCTTAAAAAAATAAAAGAGATAGACTGTACGTTTGGATCATCTAAAATGTGACCTCACAATGGTTACAACCCTACAGCTAGGTACTGTTGCCATATATTCTTTCGAATCTTCAGACTTTGCCACCTATCTCTATTATTTTCTAGGACCTATAACACCGATCAAAGTGTTATAGGTAAAAAGTGATAAACATTCCAGCTAGATAAATTCTAATTATGAGCTTATTGCACCAGCTCTTTAACCTTCGTATCATCCGTGTGCAACCTTCGATATTACTTGTACAGGCATGTTTATCAATAAGAGCAGATATTCATTTGGCTATCAATCATATGACCTCTCATATGCAATTGACTGCTACATCAAACATTCGTAGTTACAGCTACTAATAGTTTCTATTTTCCCAAACATCATTTAATCTGTACATTGCTTGACGTCTGTTTGCTCTTATAAACTACTAAGTGTAAGTTTCCTTGCGACAACTTAATCTTTTCGTTTTTCATTGTGACTACGGTAGGCTCCGCCCCTACTCTACTGACCTTCTCGGGCCAGTCTTTTACTGCATTCGTCTCTTAGTCAACCACCTTAAACATAGATCAAGCAGCCTACTGTCACTATGCACCTTCATCTACTCATAGGCTTGATCAGAAGGATTTAAAAAATTAGAGGTACTTACGTATGCAACTTCCCTCCGCCCGATACTAGGATCTCTTATGATCTGCTAGCCGTTGCAGCCTCTGCCAAGGCATCTCTGTTTCACACAATAAATTGGCAGATCTATCGTATTTATCAGATCGTTCAACATATCTAAGTTATATATGTGACTTTAAAAACTAGAGTTTACGACACTCTAGAAACGATTCACTTTAAGCAATCTGAAACTTATTCATCTGGGTTTATGGAAACTATGCCCACCAGAAGTAAAATACAGACTATTTCCTGGATTGTGCGCCACTCTCGCGATATCCTTGTCTTTAATTCCCACTCAATTGCGATTTAATCCTATTACTTAAATTATGTTAACCCTCTTAAGTCCGTAGGCTATTTTTCTTGAGCTTCAATAGCATTATCATCAATGAACTCATCTACTAAAGATTGCCCAATATCATTCGTCTCAATATCTTCCATACTTAAGCGTATTTAGTACAAGATATAATTGTTATTTTACTTAGAGAATAATTTTGTGCTTTTTGTATTGCTTCCTCATCAGAAGTTGCAATGACAAAAGCAAAACTTTGAACTGGTAAATTATCCTCGTTATAAAAATAATATTCTACACAATATTTACTCCCTACCATTTTTAGTTGTAATTTGAATGGCTCTATATACACTATAAATAATAAGAAGTGTATTGATAATGGGAGTCAATAAGATAATAAATTCTCCTGTCGTAAATAAGTTAAAAATTTGCGACTTGAAAAGTTCTCGATTTTTAAAGTATACTGCAATTATCATCATTACAATAACTACGAGAGTTACTTTATATATAAACCAAAACATAATTTTAATTTTGGATGTGAAACGGGATTCGAACCCGCGACCTATAGCAATCCTACCACTCTAC
>CAJMOW010000051.1 GCA_905215145.1 uncultured bacterium
TTAATATTGTGGATACTGGTAACAATAAAATTAATACATATATTATTATATAGTTAATTTTGTTTATTATTTTATCTATCTTATCAAAATTCATATAATTCACCTAGTATATTATAACATTTAAGTAAAAAAAAAACTATTAATTAATAATGTTCTTATTAACAAATAGCTTTCTTAGTTATAAATATTATTTAGTGGCTGGGGGTGCTTTTCCGTCAACATAATTATATGTTTTAGTACGACTACCAACTGTACAACCTGTTAATTTAACTTTGTCAGCTGTTGAATCATTTGATGCACATTTAACTTCATCACCATTATAATCTGCTGTTGTAATAGTAGTAGTTTTAATATCAGCACCTGCTACACCATTTACTTTATTTACATAGTATTTAGTTTCGATTGCTTTTGCATAAGCTTCTACTGAACGAGCATCTGCACCTTCTTGAGCTTGATTAATAACATTTATAACTATTGGAGTTGCGATTAAAGCAATGATTGCTAAAATTACGATTACTGCTAATAATTCAACTAATGTAAAACCCTTTTTATTCATTTTATCACCACCTTACTCTACCATGATAATATTAGCATATTTTGTCATATTTAGTCAATACTAATATTGATGAGTTGAAATAAACCTTTACATTTTTATTATAAACAAACGATTTTTTTATATACCATATTTTTTTATTTTAAGGTGCTAAAACAATACGAAAAGTAGTAGGGGCATTTCTTACCCCAGTTGTTCTAACAAAAGTAATTATACCATTTGTATTTTTGTTACTATAACATCCTCCTCTATGAATCCAAGGATATGATGTAGTTGGATAAGTTCCACTATCATTGAACCATAAAGTTATTGCTCCAGATGATGCATTGTATTTAGAAATTGTCATTTCCTTCATTGCGTCCCCCAAATAACTATTAGTGTATTTATACCAAGTGTCATCATTTAATTCTGTTTCATTTGGAGTATATAAATCATAATATCTTTCATTTGGAAATGCAACTCCAGTCGTAAGACCCGTTAACCCAGATGTATCATTACTACAAGTAGGACATCCAAAAGTCCCGTTAAAACCACTATTTATAATTGAATTTGTACCACTAATTGCATTACCATCTGCATCTTTTACAACAGACATCATGTATTCATTATTTCCACCACTCATGTCATATATTCCACTTATATTTCCATTAGTGGAAGATTTATTATTTTTACCATTCCATGCATAACCTGCAGCACAACTACTTTGATTACTGCTTACACTTGCTGATGTTGAACTGGCGCTGCAACCTGTTATAGTTGATCCATATTCCCATTGTCCTGTAAATTTAGCAGTTTCTGTTAAATAACCTGTATTTACATTGTTTGGATATATTTCTTCACAAGAACTACTTGTACAATTACCATATACTGAATAAGTTAAATAAGCTACTGCTCCCCATTCTGTATTTTTCATCATATGTGAGTTTAAATTCTTATTAGTATTTATACCTAATTCATAAAATTGGCTTACATTTTTATTAGATAAACTTCTTACATTAGGTTTTATTATTATATTTGATCCTTGTGTAGCTTGTGAATAATTAGCATTTTTAGTTAAAAATGTACTACTATTTGTATAAGAATCTTCATTATAACTTGTTTCAAATTTTCCTACCCATATTCCATTTGAATTAAAAGAAATAAAAGCCGGATGTGTTAACCATTCTCCATTATTAGAACCAGTAGATCTGACTTCTTTTTTATTTTCAAAAACAATATTTATAGGTTGTTCTGCTCCTTCAGATAATTCACTATTTACATTCCATAATTTATATCTATATCTCGGAATCCATACATAATATTGTTTAATTTCTTCTTCTTTAATTGTATCTCCTGCATTATAAATATCATCACCAAATAAAATAACTGCATTTGCCCATATTTTATTTTCATAACTATACCACATTTTTGTTGTATCTGCTTTTTTTACAGTTCCATCGTTATCTATTGTAACTGGTACTAATCCTTTGTATAACTCTGGATATGCACCATTTAAAAGTGTTTCTTTATATAATTTTGCATCTTCTTCTGTCCCATTAATACTATTTATTATTCCTGTTTTTTGTTTATCTAATATAACTTTTCTTGTACTTAACATTAAAAGAATTAAAAGCATTAACATTAAAAATAAAATTACCATAGAATAAATAATTGTTGAGATTGCAAAACCTTTATTATTTTTCATGACAAAGTCACCTTCTTATTCTATTTAAATTATATAAAAACTTTCTAAATAAATCAAGCATAACAAAAACAAGATTTTCATCTTGTTTTAAACTATAATCCATACAAATGTGATTAAAATACATATATTATATTAGGTGATTTACATGCGAAATAATTGGTGGTGTGGTAAAGGAAAATGGTATATTTGTTCTTTTGTATGTGTTGTTATAATCTTTTATCAATTTATATTAACAATATTTATACTTACTAGATTTAATTTATTTTTAATATTTTTCTTTATTTTATTATTATTCTTTTCATTTTTTAGAATTTTTTGGTGAAACTAATATTTCAGTTTTATATAAAGAATTTATTACCTTACTAACTTCTAATGTATTTTCATATTCTGTTTTATTAAGCTCTATTTTATCAGGCAATACTATTAAAATAAATAAAAGTTTTTTTTCATGTGGTAAAAGTGGATATTTACTTTCATATCTATTTAATATTTCTGAAAAGTCAAAATCTAGACAATGTTTTTTATATAATTTATAAAGATCAAATATAGGTAACCCTATTTTAGATTTATTCCAACTTATTAAATATGGATTTTCGTTTTCTATAAAGTGTTCTAATTTTAAATTATTGTGTAAAACAACTAAACGTTGTTTTTTTATTTCTTTTGCATCATCATACCAACTATCAAGTTCTTCTTTAGCATAAGTAAGCGAAGCAAGTAATTTCGAAATATTTGAAGCAATTAAATATTCACTAGGACTCATATATACTTTTGTTTCTATTAATGTTATTAAATCTATATAATAACTATATAAATAATTTATATTATTATCTATATCTTCATATATTTGTTTATAATCATCTTCTGTTACTTCTTTATAATGAGTTGTTTTGTAATGTAGTAGACTTACTAAATTAATCATATCAAGTATTTTTTGTTCTTTTGGTATATCTATGTCTTCTATATATTCTGTTATTAAATATTTATCATTTTGATTATTTAATATTTTTGGGTAGTAATTAAAACTTCTTGTTTTTAAATAATTATATATATCTATATTGTGATAATTTTCTTTTAAAACAAATTTTCCATCTCGTGTATCAACAAAATAAACATTATTGTTTTTTTCATATCTAGTTGCTACTAAAGAGTTTTTTTTAAGTATTTCATCTATCTTATACATTTGATGGGATTATTAATTTATCACCTATTTTTAATTCTTTTAAGTCATTATATTCTTGTAATTTTTCTTTATCAATAGAATACTTATTTATTATTGAATCTACAGTATCTCCTTCTCTTACAATATAAACACTATAACTTGAATATATTTCTTCTGTATTTACTTCTTTAAATAATGTTTCATCTTCAATACATCTTTCTTCTTTTACAGGTTCTTCTTTCATAGTATCTTTTTCCATTTCTATATTTTCCTCTTTTTTATTTTCTATTTTTTTATCATTAATATCTGTTCTTTCTATTTTTACTTCTTTTAGATCATTTTCTTTTCTTACTTCTTCAATTATAGGAATTTCTTCCATTTTATCTATTGTTACTTCTATATTTACATTTAATGTATTATTATTTATTATTTCATAGTAAAAATCACTTACTTCTACTGTTGATTTATTTAAATTATATTTTTCATCTATATTTATTTCTACAGGAATGTCATAATTAAATGGTTCTGTATTAATACTTGAATCATTCATTTTATACTCTCCACTAACCACGAAATTTCCAAGTACTATATTATTATCAAATTTCAAATTATCCTCTAATGAAATACTTGTTATTTCTGATAAATTTGTTTTAAATAAAATATTTTTCTTAAAAGGTATTACTTTTTTCATATTTTTCCTCCTAATTGATTATATTAAAAAAAAAACTAATTATTCTTAGTTTTTATTTTTGAAGTACCTTTTTCTAAATCAATATTTTTTATTTTTTCCAGTTTTTTCATTAAATACATAGTTTTTTTTAAAATTAAATTAGCATCTTGTTTATTTAATTTAAATTCAAAATAATTTTCACATACATATAAATTTGTATTCATTACATATAGCAAATTAATAAAAAAGCAATCATCATCAAGTATATCACTATTTTCTTCTATTATAGCATTTATACATATTAAAAATCTGTTACTCAAACAAAGTCTAAGAACATTAGGTGATTTTTCTTCTGAAAGTATTTTTATAACTGTATTATCAATTGCTATTAGTTCAAGTATTTCAACCGTACTAAAAATTAATTTAATTTTATAATTACTTTCAAATTCATATGAAAATCTTTTTTTACATTCATTTGTAAAAAAATCTAGTTTTTTTTCTTCAGTAATTTCTATTGTATTTAATTTAGAAATTATTTCATTACATAGGTTATATACTTCTTCTTTTTCTAATTTACTTTTAAATTCTATATCATTTCTAATATATGAAGTTAATAAATACATTTTTTCTCTTATTTTTGAATCTATAAAACCACTATTATATTCTTTTGATATAAATAAATTTAAATCATTTGTTACATATTTAACATTTTTTGTAGTAATTGTTTTTAAGTTTTCATATTCAGCTTCATCTATAAAAGCAGATTGATAAAATTTATATGTAGTATATTCCACTATTTCCACACTTCTTTCGATACTTCTTCATAGTTTTTAACAGTCACAAATTTTATTTTTTCTTTGATTTCTTTAGGGATTTCATCTAAATCTGATTCATTATCATATGGTATTATTATTTTTTCTATATTATTTCTATATGCACCTATGCATTTTTCTTTTAAACCACCTATTTTTAAAACTTCTCCTCTAAGTGTTATCTCACCTGTAAAGGCAAGTTTACTTGACACCAATTTGTCTGTAAATGCACTAATAAGTGCGGTTGTTAAAGCTATTCCAGCACTTGGTCCATCTTTTGGAATTGCACCTTCTGGTACATGAATATGAATATCATTTTGTGCCAATTTGTCATAATTTATATCAAATTTTTTTGCATTTGATTTTATATAATCTAAAGCTATAAGCGCACTTTCTTTCATTACATTTCCTAATGACCCAGTTAATTTAAGTTCACCATTTCCTTTAAAGTACGTAACTTCTATTGGAAGCACATCTCCACCATAATTAGTATATGCAAGTCCATTTACAACACCCACTTTGGAATCATTATTAATGTTTGAAACGTGATACTTTTCTTTTCCTAAATATTGTTCTAAATTATCTAGTGTTATATTTAATTCATTAACCTTTATATTATTAACAACTATTGATGTTACTATTTTTCTAATTACTGTATCTATTTGACGAGTTAATTCTCTAACACCAGCTTCTTTTGTATAATTTCTTATTATTTTTAAAATAACTTCATCCGAAAAATTAATTAATTCTTTTGCTAATCCATGTTCTTTTAATGATTTTTTTATTATATGTTTTTTACATATATCTAATTTTTCATATTCAGTATATCCATTTATATTTATTATTTCTAACCTATCACGTAATTCTTCTGGAATGTTTTCTAAATAATTTGCTGTTAATATAAACATAACTTTTGATAAATCAAATTCTTCTTCTATATAGTTATCACTAAAAGTCTTATTTTGTTCTGGATCTAATACTTCTAATAAAGCACTTGCTGGATCTCCCTATACTATACAACTATCATGGGTCCTACTTCTTTAGTCATTTTATCTACTTCATCTATTAAGAATACAGGATTTGAACTTTTAGCTTTTTTCATCATTTGAATTATTCTACCTGGGCTTGATCCTAAATAAGTTTTTCTATGGCCTATTATTTCTGCTTCATCATTTATCCCTCCAACTGATATTTTAACAAAATTTCTATTTATAGCTTTTGCTATAGAGTTTGCAAGTGAAGTTTTTCCAACTCCTGGAGGGCCTACTAGACAAATTATTGGGCTTTTTATGTCTGATGACATTTGCTTTACAGCAAGATGTTCTATTATTCTTTTTTTTATTTTTTCTAACCCATAATGTGTTTTATCTAGTTTTTCTTTTACTTCTTTTAAATTTTTATTATCTTCTGTATATGTATTCCAAGGTAATGATACTAACCAATCAATATAATTTTTGACAACACTAGTTTCTGGTGATAGTGATGAAAGTAATTCGTATTTTTTTAATTCATTTTCTATTCTTTCTTCTACTTTTTGTGGAATGTTTAAATTACTTATTTTTTCTCTTATTATATCTATTTCAATATCTTTAGAATTAGTATCCCCTAACTCTTCTTTTATTGTTTTAATTTTTTCTCTTAAAATAAATTCTTTTTGGCTCTCATCTATACCCTGTTTTACTTTCAAATCTATTTCTTTTTCTATTTCATACATTTGTGTTTCTCTATATATATCGCTTAATAAATATTCACATCTTTTTTTACTATCATTTTCTAGTAAATATTCGTTTAATCTATTTAATGAAAGTGGTAGAAAGGGTGCGACTATATCTGTTAGTTTTGATAAGTTATTTATTGTCGATATAGTTGCAATCAAACTATTACTCATGGTTGGAACAACTTTTACAAATTTTTCTAATTCTCTACATAATTTTTTAACTAATATGTTTTCTTCATTTGGATCTATTTTGATGTTTTCTATATTTGAAACTATAGATTCCATTATATCAAATTGTTTATTTGTATTTAATAGTTCATGAACTCTAGCTCTTCTTATACCTGAAATAACAACTCTAGTTTTTCCATTTGGAAGATCCATTCTATTATTAATTTTGGCTATTACTCCCAACTTTGGTAATTTTTTTAAGTCTGGTTCTTCTTCAATTAAATCTGGATTACTTATTACAAGTATATTACTATCATGAAACATTTCTGAAACATCTATTATATTTTTACTTGTTGAATTATCAAATTCTAAACGTATATCATTGTTTGGAAGTAAAACTATTCCTCGGAGTATTAAAACAGGCAAGTTAATTTTCATAATTTACACCTCCAACAAAATTAGTTTTTATTATAATACAAAAAAAAATAAAAGTCTATTAATTTTTAAAACTTTTATTCTTTTACTAAGTCATTTAAATTGGAAATTTCATATCCCTTTGATTTTAAATAGTTTATAACAGTGGGTATTTCATATTTTGTTTTATCATTTATTTTTACGAGTGTAATTAAACCTGATGTTGCATTATTTTTTATATCTTTATATAGTTCATCTTTTATAGTAATTTGTGGTTGAACTGAAAAGTATTTATTTGAAACGCAATAGTTTAAAAATGATTTTTCTTTGTTTTCGTTATAGCAAAATACTTTTTTTTCTATATTTTTATAATTGTTTTTTTCTGTTACTATTAAATCATATCTATTATTTATATATTTAGATATTTCTGTATATTTTTTATCTTCTAATAGAAATGTAGCTTTTATTTCATCATTATTAAGTATTTTATATACTTCTCTTATTTGATTTATATTACCTGCAAAAATTAAATATATATTTCTTTTTTTTGTATTACCACTTACTATATATTTATCATAATTATCATTTATTGTTATTGTTGGTGAAACGTTATTATATATATATAATGACGGATTATAAGCTCCTAATCGTTTCATTTTTTCATAACTTTTTTCTTCGTTTACTATATTTCCACTTAATCCTGGTATGATTGTATCTTTTATTATTATTGAATCTGTTGATTTTGTATTATATTTTTCTTTTTCTTCATTTATTTTTATCATTATATCGTCATTATTTTTTATAACAAATATTGTTCGTTCTGTACAAAAAAAACTAAACCAGATGAGTGTTAGCACACCTATTATTTGAAATTGTTTTTTCATGTAATCACCTAATTAATTATATGAATAAATATGAGTTTTTTCACTTATTTTTCATTCATACATAATATAAAGTAGGAGGAGTAAAAATGAATAACAATATTTATTATCAAAATCCTAGTTATAATCAAAGTGGTGATAGATTTGTTGGTGGTTTTGCATTCCCATTTTTGTTAGGTGGAGTAACTGGAGCTGCTATAGCACCTGCATTTTGGAGACCTAGTCCTTATGGAAGACCATACTACCAACCATATTATCAGCCATACTACTATGGACCTTATTATAGATAACAAGTGTTAAAACGCTTGTTTTT
>CAJMOW010000052.1 GCA_905215145.1 uncultured bacterium
TTATTATTTAGTATAATGGTAGTAGAAAAGGAGTGAAAAAAATGAAAAAAACTTTAGTTTTAGGAATAGGAGCTTTACTACTATTTACTGGATGTGGAAGCAATAAAGTAGTTTGTACACAAACAACAGAAGAAGATGGCAAAAAAATGGAATTACAAGTAACTGCCAATATGAAAGATAACAAGGTAAGTACAGTAGATGCTACAATTAAATTTGAGGATGATACAACAGCTTCACAATATTGCGGTTTAATGCAACTATTTAATTCATTTGCTGAGGATGAATCAAAAAAAATAGATGTAAAATGCTCTGGAAAAAGCATAACAATTAAAAATTATGATTCTGTATTAGCTTCATCAGATTCAGAAAATAAAATAACTGGACTTACAAAAGACGAATTTATTCAAAAAATGACTTCTGAAGATGAAAATGTAAAATGTAAATAAAAATAAAATTGAACTTAAAAGCTATTTTTAGTTCAATTTTTTTATTGAAAATCAAAAAAATATATGTTATATTTTAGATGAAATATGACTAGCAGGTGAAAAAATGAATTTAATACTTAATTTTATATTTATATTTTACATTGGGAGTACAATAGGATGGGTAGTAGAACTAATTTTTAGAAGAATAGTCCATGGAAAATGGGTAAATCCAGGATTCTTAATAGGCCCTTACTTACCAATATATGGATTTGGATTATGTGCACTTACAGGTATATATTTGATGTTTTACAATCTAAAATTACCAAGTATAATAATAATATTGTTGATGGGAGCTTCTATGACATTAATCGAATTAATAGGTGGATTATCATTTGTAAATAAACCTGTTAAATTATGGGATTATAGTAATAGATGGGGAAATTACAAAGGAATTATTTGCCCTTTATTTTCACTTATATGGACAATTATAGGTGCAATATATTATTATTTTATAGCAGGTTTTATTATAGAAAAAATAGAATGGTTTCATAATAATATGTCATTTTCATTCATACTTGGTTTTTTTAGTGGAATAATAATAATTGATTATATATATTCTACAAAAATGTTATCTAAAATTAAGAAATATGCCAAGGAAAATAATATAGAAATAAAGTATGAAGAATTAAAATGTCAAATTAGAGAATTGCAAGAAAAGAGAAAAGAAAAATATTCATTTGTTTTTGCTTTTAAACCATCTATGGATTTAAAAAAATATATAAATAAAAACAACAAAAAATAGATTACAAATGATGTGAATCCCATTTTGGAGATACAAATAAAAAAATAGTATATTAAAAAGAGAAAAGTTATTTTTCTCTTTTTGCGTAAGTTTTTCTCTTTTTCTTAATTTTTGACTTTAGTCTAGTGGTGTTGTAAAATAATATCCATTCTTCTACAAGTTGAATATATTCTTGTAAAGATGTAATATTATTATTGTACAAAGTTTCTTTTTTTAGAAGAGCGTGCCAGCTTTCTATAGGAGAGTCATCAATTGGAGTTCCTTTTCTAGACATAGAAATTTGAATGCCATTTGATTCACATATAGCTTTGTACTCATAAGATGTATATTGGAATCCTTGATCAGAATGTAGGATTAATCCATTTACATCTTTTTCTTTTGTTATTGCTTCATTTAAAGTATCCATTACCAATTTATTATCATTTGTTTTAGAAATTTTATATGCAACTACATGTCTATCGTATAAATCAATTATTGTAGATAAATATGCCCTAGATCCTTTATATATTAGATAAGTTACATCTGTATCCCATACCTTATTTAAAGCATCAGTAGTAAAATTTCTATTTAATAAATTTGGTTTAACATTATCTTCTATTCTTTCATTTTTATTTTTTTTCTTTGACTTTCTTATATATTCGGCCATTAAATTATACTTTTTCATTATTCTTAATACCTTCTTTCCATTCATAACTACACCATATTTTAAGAGTAGACCTTCAACAATCCTACGATATCCATATGTACCTTTAGAATCATCAAATATTTCTTTTATTATTAAATAATCATAATAATCAGAATCTTCCTTATTTCTATACTTATAATAAGTTTTTGGACTTATATTAAGTACGGCACACATATTAGTAAGTTTAAAACTGTTTTTGTATAAATTTATAAATGTTACTTTTTCTCTCGTTGTGCCTTGAGGAAGGCCTGGTATTTTTTTAATATTTCATATCTTTCTTTCCAATCTTCTAAAGTGATTGATTTTCTTTTTTTGCCTCTTTCAATTCCTTTTTTTCTTTCAAATCCATAACCTTTTCTATAATTATTAAATATATATCTTATTGTTCCGATAGGCAAATCATATTCTTTTGCTAATGGAGTTTCAGGAACATATTCTTCAAAATGCTTTCTACATATTTCAAGTTTTGTTTCAAGATTTATTTTATTAAATTTTTGTCCTTTTTTAGCCATAGTAAAACACCTCCTTTCGAAGGTGTATTATACTATAATTTATTTGAACTATTTTTTTATTTGTGTCTACTCCAAAGGGTGCAGTTCACAAAATCTATTTTTTTATAATCTATTTTTACTTATTTTAAAATATTTGTTATTACATTAATTACTTCTTGTTTCATAAAATTATAATTTAGTGAAGTATGTTTGTGATAAACAATTTCGTGACAATAGTTTTCAACAATACCAATAATTATATGAACCTTTTCAATTAAATTATTTGAGTCAATTTTATTCTTTTCTAAAACTTCAACTATTTTTTTTGTTGTAACCATTTCTTTATCATGAAATATCTGAGCTATATCTTCATCTAAATGTGAAAGTGCCATCATTTCTTCATGCGCTTTTTTTGATAAAGTATGTTTATTAATAAATGAGTCTAGTAGTTTATCTAATAAAGTATCTAAATTATCAAATTTTAAATTATTATTTTTAAGTATATCTAAAATTGGAAACATTATAGTATCAGAATAATTTTTAACCCCTTCAATAAAAATTTCTTTTTTATCATTAAAATATTGATAGATGATTCCCGTTGAAACACCAGCGTATTTAGCAATATCATTTGTGCTAGTATTGAAATAGCCATTCTCACACATTAATTCAAAACCTTTTGCAACAATTTTGTCTTTTTTTTCAATTGAGCGTTTTTGAGTAGGTATTCTAATTTCGGACATAAAATCACTTCCTTAGATAACATTATACAACCCAAGAATATATTTTACAACAAAATATGAAAAAAATATCATATTTTCATTGACTTATTTATATGATAAATATATAATTGATTTGAAATGTGAAAAAAATATCATATTTATAAAATAAGGAGAATAGTATGGAAGAATTAATAAGTTTTAAAAATGTAAAAAAAACATATATTGTTGGAGAAAAAAAATATAATGCTTTAGATGGAGTAGACTTTACAATAAATAAAGGTGAATTTGTTGTTATATTAGGTCCAAGTGGAGCAGGAAAATCAACATTATTAAATTTACTTGGTGGAATGGATAAAGTAACAAGCGGTAAGATAAAAATAGGAAATGAAGTAATATCAGATTATACAGATTTACAATTAACAGATTATAGAGCTGAAAATGTAGGATTTATATTTCAATTTTATAATATATTGCCAACACTTACAGTATTAGAAAATGTTCAAATAGTAAATGATATTGTAAAAAAACCTAAAAATGCAAAAAAAATACTAAAAGATGTAGGACTTGAAAAACACTATAATAAATTTCCAAACCAATTATCAGGTGGAGAGCAACAAAGAGTATCAATAGCACGTGCTATTGCAAAAGATCCAATACTTCTTTTATGTGATGAACCAACAGGTGCTCTTGATTCAAAGACTGGAGTAGAAGTTTTAAAATTACTTAAAGAACAATGTGATGCTAATAACGGTGAAAATACAGTAGTTATTGTTACACATAACTCATTAATTGCTCAAATAGCAGATAGAGTAATAAGATTAAAAAATGGAAAAGTAGAAAGTAATGAAATAAATAAAACTCCAAAAAACATAGATGAGGTTGAGTGGTAATATGTTAAAGAAAAAAATGATTCGAGATGTATTACAAAATAAATCACAATTTATTACAATATTTTTAATGGTATTAATAGGTATATGTTGGTATTGAGTCATACATGGATGGTATGATTAATGCTGCTGATAAATTTTATTCTGAAAACAACTTACAAGATTTAAATGTGATGGGAAATAATTTAACTAAAGAGGATTTAGAAAAAATTAAAACTTTAAATAATGTAACAGATGCTGAACGAAAACTTGTTGTAACTGGAATAGACGCAGATGATAACGATAAAACATATTTAATTAGTTTTATTGAATCAAACAATATTTCAAAATTTTATGTTATAACTGGAGAAGAATTTGATGCTAATAAAAAGGGCGTATGGGTAGATAATTTTTATGCAGAAAAAAACAATCTTAATGTCGGAGATACAATTAAAATACAATATGATTCCTTTATTTTAGAAGAAAAAATATTAGGATTAATCAATGTACCAGACCATATATATGATGTAAAAGATGAATCAGAATTGGTTCCTAATAGAAATGTATTTGGATTTGTATATTTATCATATAATGAAATACCAGAAAATTATATAAAAAGTATGGTAATGGAAAATTTACAAATAAATGATGAAAAATTGATTGATCAATATATTAAAGATTTTAATTACAAAAATTATATACCATATAATTATATAATGGTTGATGTAGATAGCAAAGATAATGTTAACAATGTAAAAAATGATATAGAAGATAATGTAAAAGACGCTTTAGCAATTATCAAAATTGAGGATACTTCTTCATACCTTATGTATCAAGGAGAAATTGATGAAGGAGCTTCATATGTTGGAATATTTTCAGGTTTATTCTTGTTTATTGCACTTCTATCTGTTATTACTACAATGACAAGAGTAGTAAAAAAACAAAAATTACAAATAGGAACATTAAAAGCATTAGGATTTAAAAACTATAAAATTTCACTTCATTATATTAGTTATGGATTCTTAGTTTCATTAATTGCTTCAATATTTGGTATTTTTTTAGGCAGATTCTTTATAGGAAACGTATTTTTAGGACTTGAAATGTCATTCTTCGAAGTTCCAAATGGAGTTCCAATAGTAAATAAATTTAGCTATATAGTAGCTTTAGCCGTAGTACTTGTAGTATCATTTATAACTTATTTAACTTGTAGAAAAGAATTAAAAAAATACCTGCTGAATCCATTAAGAAAAGAACTTCCAAAAGTAAAAAACGGTAGTTTAAATATAACTACAAAAGGTTTATTTAAAAACTTAAGTTTTTCTAGTAAATGGAACTTAAGAGATATAATAAGAAATAAATTTAGAACAATAACAGGTGTTGTTGGAATAGTAGGATGCTGTACTTTAATAGTTTGTGCATTTGGAATGCTAAATAGTATGAACTATTTTATAAAACTTCAATTTGAAGATTTATACAATTTTGACTATAAATTAACACTAAAAGAAAATTTAGATAATGAAAATTTATTAAAATTAGAAGAAATTTATGGAGATTCTACAAGTGAAACATTGGGAATTGAAATTAAAGATAAGAATGGAGAAAGAAAATCAAATACTATCTTTGTTACAGATGCGAAAGATTTAGTTAGATTTCAAGATAAAAATGATAAATTTATAAATATTGATTCCCATGATGGAATATATATAACAAATAAATTAGCACTTAATGAAGGATATAAAATAGGGGATGTAATAGTATGGCATATATATGGAGATCAAACATATTATGAATCAAAAATTGTTGGGTTTAATAAAGATCCTCAAAATCAAAATATAACTATGACTAGACAATATTTAGAAAGTTTAAATATAAAATATAAACCAGACTCTTTATATACAAACTACGACTTAAAAAATATAAAACAAGTTGGAAATGTTGAATTAATACAGGATATAAGTTCATTAAAAGAAAGCATGGAATCTATGCTTTCAACAATGAAAAAAATGATAATGTTAATTATTTGCTTTGCGATTTTACTTGGCGCTATCATAATATATAACATGGGAATACTTTCATATAGTGAAAAGCAATATCAATTTTCCACACTAAAGGTTTTAGGATTTAAAGATAAAAAAATACGTAAAATATTTGTTCAACAAAATATCTGGATAACATTCTTATCAATTTTAATAGGTTTGCCTAGTGGATATTATTTAACATCATGGTTGTTTAAAGCATGTTTAGATGATAACTTCGACTTTGGAGTACATATAAATATTTCAACATATTTAGTAGCAACCATAGGAACATTCTTAGTATCATATTTAGTATCCAAAAGATTATCAAAAAAAATTAATAAAATAGATATGGTAAGTAGCTTAAAAGGAAACGAATAAAAACACTAAATAAAACATTAATATTTAGTGTTTTATTATATTGACAAAGAAGTAAAAAAGTATATAATTATAAATTGTAAGATGCCTGACAAAATATTAGGCAATTACATAAGGAGAGAGAAAATGATTTTAAAGCAAATCAAACAATTGGATAATTTAATCTTAAGAAATTTTTCAATCAATGACAAAGAAAAAATAATTCCAAGTCCAACACAAATGCAAATAATGGATTTTTTACTTAAGAATCAAAATAATGATATTTATCAAAAAGATATAGAGAAACATTTAAATTCAAGCAGAGCAACAGTATCAAGTGTATTACAAACAATGGAAAAAAATAAAATAATAAATCGTGTAACAGATAAGATAGATAATAGAACAAAAAAAGTGGTTTTAAATCCAAAATGTGTAGAATTGTTTGAAAAAAGAAAAAAAGAATTAAAAAAATTAGAAGAAAAAGCAACAAGAAATATAAGTAAAAAAGAAATAGATGAATTTTTAAATACCTTAGAAAAAATGATTAAAAATCTCTCAAATTAAATGTATATAAGAAAGGAATTTTTATGATAAAAATATTAAAAAATTTAAATAAAAAAGAAATAGGAATATTTATAATATGTTTTATTTTAATTTTTATACAAGTTTGGCTTGATTTAAAAATGCCTGATTACATGTCAAAAATTACAGTATTAGTACAAACAGAAGGCAGTAAAATGAGTGATATTATTATAAATGGTCTTTATATGTTGACATGTGCTTTTGGAAGCCTTTTATCAGCTGTATTTACAGGATTTTTAGCTTCAAAAATATCATCTAATTTTTCAAAAAAATTGAGAAAAAAAATATTTGATAAAGTAGAAAATCTATCACTACATGAAGTAAAAACATTTTCGACAAGCAGTTTAATAACGAGAACAACAAATGATGTTACTCAAATAGAAATGCTTATTTCAATTGGGTTACAATTATTAATAAAAGCTCCTATAACAGCAGTTTGGGCGGTAACAAAAATTCTTAATAAAAGTTGGCAATGGAGCACTGTAACTGCAGTGGGGCTAGTAATTTTACTATCAACAGTTGCTATAATAACTTCATTTGTAATACCAAGATTTAAAAAAGTACAAAAATTAACAGACAAATTAAATGGAGTTACTAGAGAAAACTTAACTGGAATAAGAGTAGTAAGAGCTTTTAATGCAGAAAAATACCAAGAAAATAAATTTGAAAATACAAATAATGAATTAACAAATATAATGTTATTTAATCAAAAAAAATTCGCATTTATGCAACCAATAATGTATTTGGTTATGTATGGTTTAACACTAAGTATATATTTTATTGGAGCATATTTAATAAAAGATGCTTTAATGGTAGATAAACTTCCAATATTTGGAGATATGATTGTGTTTTCATCATATGCAATGCAGGTAATTATGGCATTTATGATGCTATCTATGATTTTTATGATATTACCAAGAGCACAAGTTTCTGCGAATAGAATAAACGAAGTATTGGAAGAAGATATAAGCATTAAAGATGGTTTAATTGATAAAGATACAACAAAAGAAAAAGGAACAATTGAATTCAAAAATGTTTCATTTAAATATCCAGATGCAGATGAATACTTATTAAAAAACATTAGTTTTAAAGTTAATACTGGTGAAACTATAGCGTTTATTGGTTCAACAGGAAGTGGGAAATCAACACTTATTAATTTAGTTCCTAGATTTTATGATGCAACAGATGGAGAAGTTTTAATAGACGGAGTAAATGTAAAAGATTATGATATACATGCTCTAAGAGATTCAGTAGCAATG
>CAJMOW010000053.1 GCA_905215145.1 uncultured bacterium
ATTGTTGTTAAATATTTTCCATCAGATACATCTTCTGTATAAACATTTGAATATTTTATACCTAAGTTATCCATAATTTCTTTATACATAGAAGATAACTGATGTAATCCTTCATCTCTATCACTTCCATAATCCATTAAATTAACTATGGCATTTTCTCTAAAATATTCAATGACTTTATCTAATGATAAACCATAATATTGTTGATAATTTATTTTATAATCTTGTAACAAATCATAATAACTTATCATTCCTTCCGATAAAGCAATAATATTATTATTAAAATATTTATTAGATTTTGAATACAATTCTCCCCATTTATTAGTATCAATATCATCAGTTTCATAATATAAATGTAATGATTCTTCAAATTCATTTAATTGTTCTAAAGAAAAATATGTATAGAAATCTTCTTCGTTTTCTATTATATATTTTTCTAGTAATGTATAATTATATTGTACTTTGTATCCGTATTCTAGTCTTTTCAATTCTTCAAATGTAATATAAAAATTCCATTGATTATTATCATCAAATAGCCCTAAATCTTCTATATCATTAAGTATTTCATCTTTTATAGTCACTTTATATAGTTCTTGATATGAATCGTATTGATATACTGTGAAATCTCCATCTAAATAATCTTTGTAATTTTGAATATTTATACTTCCTTTTTCTTTCAATTCTATATATTCATCCTCAATAAAAATATATAATATTTTTTTATTATCAGCTTCTAATAGCATTTCTTTTGACATTGTATCTATATATTTTTGGCAAATGTTTTTAAAAAATTCTTCATTATTTTCTTTAATCATTATTCAATCTACCTCCCATTTTCTAAATATTATTACTAATATCAAGAGTTTCTTTAGATTCTTTTTCTTCAATATCTTTTGTTAATTCCTTAAACCATTTACCATAAAAACTCTTATCATTATCATCCAATAGCTTTAAATTTTTACCAATTTTCATATAACTTTCATATACTTTTTTTACATAATTAAATTCTCCATCACGAATAAGATTTTCAACTTCTCCTTCATCTATGAAATAATCGAACATTCTAAAATAAACTCTATCAAGAATAGCATCAAATGTAGTATTTTCTTCAAAATCAAATGTATTACATTGTTCATCTTTTATGTTATATTTTCCATCTGGATATTTAACAATGGACCATTCATAAAATGCCAAAAAATCATCTAAATCAGATGCACTTTCTTTATCTTGTAATTCTTTTTCAAAGTTAGTAGATTCATAATCCATCTTAAACAAATATTCTTTGTTACAAGCTCTTATAAGCTCATCGACATTTAATATTTTCATATCATTATCATAATCTAAATAATCTTGTGATAATTCAAATAGTCCTTCTAATCTTTTCTGTTTCCCCAAGTAAAACCTTTATCCCATTGAAATTCAAGACAAGTATCTCTAGTATTCCCATTATTTAGTTTGACATAGTACCAAAATCTATCTTCCGAAAATTCTTTATCAAAACAACAATTTTTTTCAAAAGATTCTGCATACTCTTTTAAAAATCCAATATTTTTCATAAGTCCAATAAATTTATAAAGATCATCATCGTATTCTTTTCTAATCTTCACAACTGCACCAAATGTCAAAAATTCTTCCATTTCATTCATTGTAATCTTTCTCCTCTCTAATAATCATAATTTATACTGTCATTATCATTATTTTTTTCATAATCTTTTAGCATATAAGATGGTGGTGTAATGCCTGTATTTTTCATTGCTTGAATAAGATCACAATCCTTTGGCATATATAAATCTCTTTCAATCTTTAATCCAAATGGTAGTTCTAAATTTTCTAATTCTGATAACATTACATATCCAAGCTCAGCCATTTCATCATCTCCTAGATGGCAGTAGCCAAACATTTCATAATCCCCATTTTCTGTTTTTAACCAAGTTCCTACTCCTGTTGGATTAAAAAATTTTGCAATTACTTTTGCTTTTCCTCCTAGTCCATCTTGACTACCTATAGGGTATTTTTCAAATATTTTTTCTAGTTCCTGTGTTATAAGTTTCATAATTGTATTTCCTCCTTTTTCAAGTCATTATTTATAAATTTTTGATAAATTAATTCATGATATTTGGTTATAAAATTATCTACTAAATTCTCTAATTGCTTTTTATATTCAGTAAAATCTTTCAATGACTGACTAATTGTAAAAGTCCTTTTGTAATTTACATCTTGCCTATGCTTATCAATTTCATCATCTATTGAAAAATTATTCAATAATTCATTCAACTTTTCTTTTACATTGTCCTTATCATAAATTTCTTGATAATCATCATAAAAATAAAAGGTATGTATCATATCCACTCCACCATTGGTCCAAGTTTCAATTTCCATACCATTAATCATTCCATTTTCATATATAGAGGAAACATTATATTTAAATGCTCCTATTGTTTTTATAATATTACTTAGTATAATTGCTTGCTTTCTAGTAGGAATATACTTTTTTGTACTTAATTCGTCAACTTCTATTTTCTCGTTTATTTTTTCTCCAAATGTCATTCTAGTATTATTTACACACTCATTATAATCGGCAATTAAAATTTGATTAGGCTTTAATACATAATTTCCATTACTACATACAACTGTTATATCTTCGTCAGACATATTCTTTATATAGTTACTATCACTTGTATAGATATAATCCTCATTATCATCTTTAAAAAACTTAAACTGATTTTCAGTTTGTGAATATTCAAAATATTCAGTACCATTTTTCTCAATATATGGATTATGTTGTTCATCTGGAAAATAAGTCATAACTTTATCTCCATATTTAAAATATCTTTCATCAAAATCTCTAATCATAGAATCAAAAAGTAATGGTTCTTTTAAATTTTTAAGCATTTTATATATAACTCCGCCCTTATTTTCTATTCCCATTCCACCATTAAATTCTGTCGATTTTTGTACTTTAAACTTATTATCTTTATCTTTTGTTATAATAACTGTTCCTCTGTGCATCTTTTTCACCTCCTAAATATCTATATCGTCTTTAATTTCTGTTGACTTTTCTAATATATCTTTTTGGCTTACATTCATTGTTCTTGTTATATCTTTCTCTAGTTCTGTAATATTTAATTGATATTGCAAATAGTCAACTATTTCTTCAATTGAATATCCAGCAGCTTCATCTAAATATCCAGAAATCCATATAAAAACAGGATTGTTTATTTTATCAACACCTTCTTTAACTGTTCCAAAGAACCCATCTGTAAGCGTATTCAACGAACATTCTGGTTGCCATTCATCTCTTAATTCAATAATTTCATCTGCTCTTTCATTTACTCCTAATGCAATGCAAGCTGTATCCATTCCAATTTCTGTTTCAGTTAATTTAATACCTTTCAAATATCTTATTGTTCCATCTTCTTTTAATTCACTTAACTCTCTATCTTTTGCCAAAAATAAAAAGAACTCTACCCCTCTTGCAGTAAAGTTTCCCATTTTTTCAACAGTCTTTTTTATATCAATATCCACATACCAATTTTTTTCTTTTAAATCGTTTTTTTCATATCTGCAAGTTACACTTTCATCATAACTAGGATCAGAAATAATAATATGATTTAAGTTTTCAATTTTTCCTTTATATCTCAATCTCTCTCACCTCTTTCTCTTTCATATTTTCTTTTAAAATTTTACCTGCTTTTTCTTGTATCTCTTCTTTAGAATAGAAGTTTATATTTATATTTGAATCTTCCACCAAATAACCATTTTCTAATAATTGAAAATTATAACTATAACTTTCTCCATATTTTTCAAAATCAAAATAATCTATTACTCCTAGTTTTTCTAACTCATAATACAATCCTGATTCCTCTGCCATTGTATATCCCATTTTTACATCTACAGAACACTCTTTACTATATTCAATACCTTTAAAACTATATTGATAATACTCTATCTTTCCGACTTGTAAGCAAATATTTGCCAGTTCATCTATTCCGTATTTATCTATATCTTCTGATTCTAAATATGCTCCAATAGCTTCTTTTTCAAATTTATTAAGTGATCCATATATTATCGCAAGATTATTTATATCTTTCACACTAGCCCATTGAATTGAATCATAAGAAAATGGATATATATTTTCAACATCTGCTATTTCATATTCTTCATGAGTTTCATCAACTTTTACTATATCTCTTAAATATCTATCTATAACTTCTTGTGGTTGAGGTAAATCTAACCAACCACCTTCAATGTTTCCTTCATTGTAATAAGCCAAATTTTGAGCGAAAATTCTAAACACTTTTTGCATAACTAACACTTCCAATCTTTTTATAATTCAATGTCATTTTCTTCTTTGTTTTGTTCTGACTCTTTTTTATCCATGTTGAATCTGAATAATTTGTCTTGAGCTAGTTCTATCTTTAAATCATTTGCCAATTCTATTATTTGCTTTGAATAATCAAAATCAATAAAATCTTGCAATTCTTCTGATGTCATAAACTTAGCATTTTTCTTGATATACGCAATGTTATCTTCACAAATTTTAACTTCCTCTTTGGATAGTTGTTCAGAATTTCTCCAACCAGGAAAATCCCAGTTCATATATTTAACTGGTGTCATCATCTTCATATCGTAATCTGTAAAACAATACTTTATTTCTCCATCTTTCGTAACATCAATAAATAGCTTGCCATCATTATTATCAATACATTCAAAAATGTAT
The DNA here is from genome assembly GCA_905215145.1 of uncultured bacterium. The sequence goes on from CAJMOW010000053.1 coordinate 4,721, forward strand.
TCATTTGAATTATAACTATCTGAAAATTGTTCTAACCATTCTTTTATAATATCAGATGTGAGAAGTATATCTTTCATATCAAAATTAATATCAAACATTCTATTTATTTTTTCTTGTGTACTTTCTAATGATATATATTCCATATATGATTTTATATATTCAATTCCATGTCTTGCTCGTGAAATCATACGTTCTCCAAAATTCCATCCATAATATTTAGCATATAATTTTGGATTTTCTTTGTCTTTATCCCAAATTCTTATATATATTTGACTCCTTTGTCCCATTTATTAATCTCCTTTCCAATAAAAAAAGAAGCTCATCTTTCGACTTGCTCCTATTTTTTAGTATTTAATTATTTTTAGTTTTATTTTTTAAAAATCATTCCGTAGCCTAAATTTGCATCTATTCTTTTAATAAACCCAAATCTTTCATAAAACTTTTCTTTATTTTTGGAAGCTCCCAGATATACCCTTATATTAGGATTTTCTTTTTTTAATTCTTTTATTTTATCTAATAATTTATTCATTATCATTGTACCAACTTTCCTATTCTGAAATTGTGGTTTGACCATTACATCTTGTATATAAATAAAACAAATTGTATCACCAATTAATCTTCCATATCCAATTATTTCATCATCATTATAAATACTAACTGAATAAAAAGTATTATCTAAAGCTTTTTTTGTGATTTTCTTGTCATACGCTCCCCAACCCACCTCATCATATAATAAATTAAATTCTTCAATATTCTTATTATTTTCTTTTATAGTTATCATTTTTTATCTCTCCCAACAACTTATTATTATGAGAATTATAGCATAATACCCATTACTTTTCAATTAATACTCATAGTCCATTTCATCAAATTTAATATCCAAATTTTTCTCAATATTATTTTTCATTTTTTCAAACATACTATTATCTTTTTCAATAGCAATACTATTTCTATTTTTGTTATGACAAGCAATTACAAAATTCCCACTACCAGCGAACTGATCAAGTAGGGTTTCGTATGGTTTAGAAACATATTCAATAATTTCTTCTATTAATTCTACTGGCTTTTCTGCTTCCATTATTTTGTCTTTTGTATTTTTGGTTTGATAATCAAAAGCAGTAGGTAACATACCATTTGTGCCTTTCATATAGTAAACATCCAAATTATTCTTTTGTAATATATCCCTAACTTCATAAGATGATTTTCCTTTTACATCTAAATTATTTTCATTTGCAACTGCTAGATTCTTCTTTGCATCTAATTTTAAACTTCTAGGCTCTCCATTACTAAAAATCATTACATCTTCAATATTTTTGCTTTTTCTTCCTGTATTAGAAACGAATTTTCCTTTCTTCCAGGCAACTTTTGCAAAATATTTGAACCCATTTTCTTGTGCCATTTTTTTTATTTCATATAAATAATCGAAGTTAATTTCTGATTCTTCTGGTAGAAATTCAACTAAAAATGCTCCTTCTTTTAATACTCTTTGCTTTTCTTTGAAGTCTTTACTTTCATATCTAAATAATTCAAATGTAGCAAATTTTCTATTTCCCCCAGTTAATGCTTTTTGTAAATCGTACGGATGATCTGTAATAATACCATCTATAGATTTATCTTTTATCATTGATAAATCTCTTCCATCACCATTTATTAATAAGCAAGTATTATCTTTTCCTTCAATCTGGCTTGTTACTTTATAAACGCCTCTTGATATTTTGGTAAATATACCTTTGTCAACACCTTCATAAATTCTTGCTCTAATAGATTCGTTATTTACTTGCATATTCTTAACATTTTTTACAAGGTTAGTAGCATCTTGTATGGAAAATTTTTCCTCGTCTAAAAAGTATTCAAAAAGATTCATTTGTATTGTATTATCCATATACCTATCCCTCCATTTCCATTTCATCTACTGATATGTTTTTATATATTGTAGGTGAAGCATCAATAGACATTGCTGGTGAATTTTTAGAAACAATTTGAATAATATAATCTTTTTCCTCATCTTTTAATCCCAAATTTGAAAAAACTTCCCATTTATAACTTGCAGTTCTGTCATTATATTTTCGTTCTAACGTTATATATTCTTTTTTCCCATTTAATAATAGTTCTACATCATAAACAGTTGTATCATTGTAGTTTCCAACATATTCAGCAGAAACAACACTTAATGAATGATATTTTTCTATTTGTTTTTGTAATTCAACTATTTGTTTTTTTAGTCTTTCATTTTCCTCTATTAAAAAACCTTTTTGCAAAGTATTTATAGACTTTAAATTTCTTTCTTTGCCTATTTCTTGTATTTTACTCATGCTAATAAAATCTTTTTCTGTAACTATAATATGATCTTGCAATTTAATATTAAAAACTTTAAGCATTTCATTTGTTACATCTGTTAAATGTAAATCATCTTTGCTTGCTACTAAATTATTTGAAGGATGATTATGTACTAAAATCACCTTCTCACTAGCAGAATAAAGTGCAATCCTTATTATTTCTTTTGAATCTATTGCAACATTACAAGAGGTTCCAATTCCTAATAATGTAATATTTCTAATATTATTTCTATTATCCAACCCAATAAATAAAAGATGCTCACGGATTGCATTTCTAATCTCCTGAACATCTTTTAATTTTACAATATCTGTTGAAGAACTTACTTTTATATCAGCACTAATATTCTTTTTAGGTTTTTCAATAATATCAACATTCATTATTCACCACCTCCATTATATATCTACATAATCATTATCAATTTCTAATGAATTTTCATCTTTATTTACTTCAAATACTTCTGTTACTAATTGTTTAAATCTTTCTTTTAATTTTGGGTTAAAAGTTTCGGACATTTCTTCTATATATTCTAGTACAAGTGGTTTAACATTTTCAGCTCCATACTTTTTTATAATATTTTTTATATTATCTCTTTCTTCTCTTATTTCACTAAATTCTGTATGATCTTTTGCATAGCAAGTATATTTGTACTTAATAATATTATTTCTATTTATACATGGATTAAGGTATCTTATTGATAATATCTTATAATCATGCTCTAATCTATCATCATATAATTCATAAAAACCGTTTTCTTCACAATATTTATCTATATAATAATCATTTACAAATTCTATTCCATCAATATCATTGTTTAGCTTTTTTAAGAATTTTATAATCCCTTCTTCTGTATATGGAAGTTCAAAAAAATTTTCTCTTATATATTTGTTATATTCCTTAGTTGAGCTTTTATAGTTATCCTCTGGTATATCAACCCTAAAACAAGAATTTACAGAAACATATTTCTGATTAGGATATTTTATATTGTATTCTTTTTGAGTTAGTGATGTATTCTTTATATTGGGACTATA
>CAJMOW010000054.1 GCA_905215145.1 uncultured bacterium
CAATTGTAGTAAAGAATCAAAACTATTTTTTATATTATTCTTTGCATATATAATTGTAAGAACGATACCTACTACTGATAGTATAATACATAATACTAATATTATTTTTTTTATGTTTTTTTTCATTTTTTCTCCTTTCTAAAACAAATATATCAATAAATTATTAAATGAATATTAAAAAAAGTTCTATTTTTTAAATAAAACTTTAAATGTTGTTGTACCGTTTTGTGATGAAGCATTTATTTTACCATTATGCATTAATACGATGTTTTTAGCAATAGCTAGACCTAAACCATATCTATTTTCTTTTCTATTCCTTGATTTATCAACTCGGTAAAATCTTTCAAAAATTTTTTCTTCTTCACCTTTAGGTATCTCTTCACCATTGTTTTCAATTTTTAATTCTATAACGCCTTTTTCTTCTTTTAAAGAAACATTAATAGTACTTTTTTTATAGGAATGTTTTATAGCATTATCAAGTAAAATTTCAATTAATTGTTTAATACTATTTTCATCCATATTCATTTTAATATTATCATCTATATTATACAGAATCTTTATATTATGTTCGAATGCTATTCCTTCGAATGTTAATACAGAAAGTTCAGTTATTTTAGATAAATTTAGAAATTCAAATTTAAATGTTTCTTTTTTTTCTGTTGAGGCAAGTTCTAAAAGATCTGTTATTAAAATATTCATTCTATTTGCTTCATTTTTAATATTTTTTAACCATTTAACTTCATTTGGATTATCTTCCAGTGCTTCACTGCTTGCAATTATAACGGAAAGTGGAGTTTTTAATTCATGTGAAGCATCAGCTATAAATTGTTTTTGTTTATCAAAACTTTCTTTTACTGGTTTTGTTATTTTATTTGAAAGAATTTTTGAAATGAAAAATACAATAATTTCTAATAAAGTAAATATTAAAAGTGATATTCCAAGTGATGTAAATAATTTTGATTTAATAGTAGTAGTATCTAAAATAATAAGTGCATTATTTTTTAGATATGAATATGAATAGTTATCAAAATATAAACATCCTATATGTGTTTGCATATTTTTGTTTTCTAATATATTATTATCCAATATTTTTTTAGCCATCAAACTAATATCGCTTTCATTTAAACTATTATTTGAATGATTAATAATATCTTTTATATTGTCATTATTATCTAACAAAATTGTATATATTATTGAATCCATAAATTTAACATTATCCATTGGTTTCATTTCGTTGTCTTCATAGCTTGGAGGTTTTAAATTATTATTTTTTTTACTGTTATCAATAGCAATTCTCAAATTATTTTCTATTGAGCTTTTTTGTTCTAAATAGTTTTGTACGTTAAATACTGTTATAAAACTAAGAATACTTAAAGTAAGAATTAAAAATAAAGTAATAAAAACTTTGTTTTTTAATTTATTCATTTTCTACCTCCATTTTATAACCTAAGCCTCTAACAGCTTTTATATTTATTGTTGAACCTATTGCTTTTATTTTTCTCCTAATAAAAGATAAATAAACTTCTAAATTATTTGATTCACTTTCATTTTCTATTCCCCATATTTTGTCATATAATTGTTCTTTAGATAATACTAAATTTGAATTAATAAGAAAATATTCTAATAATTGAAATTCTTTGCAAACTAACTCAACAGATTCGTTTGTTTTAACACAGGTAAGATTTAATGTAGAAGTATTTAATTCTAAATCGCCATATTTTAATATATTTTTTTTCTTTATATTGTTTTTTAATTGAATATTAACTCTAGCTACTAATTCATCCATATGAAAAGGTTTTGTAATATAATCATTTGCTCCATTTTCAAGACCATTTAATTTATCTTCAAGTGTTGATTTAGCCGTTAACATGATAATTTTTGTTTCTATTTTCGTTTAAAATTTCAAAACCATTTTTACCTGGTAACATTACATCTAATATAATTAAATCATATATATTTGTAGTTGCATTATATAATCCTTCTTCTCCATCTGTACATACATCAACAAAATAATTTTCTTTTTTTAATCTATTAAAAATAACATCAGCTAAATTAAATTCATCTTCAATAATTAATATACGCATAAAAATCACTCCAACTATAGTTTAAATTATATGTTTTTTTATTAAATGAATATTAAATATCAATATAAGTATAACAAAAATTCTAATATTACCCAAACATTATTTATAAAATAACATACAATAATCATGAATGAATAAAAGGAGGATTATATGTTAGAATGGTTTAGTAGTTTAAATTATGTAATTCAAGCATTAATTGCGACTATATTTACTTGGACAGTAACTGCATTAGGTGCGAGCATCGTTTTCTTATTTAAAAAAATAAATAAAAGTATTATGGATGCAATGTTGGGATTTGCAGCAGGAGTTATGATTGCAGCATCTTTCTGGTCATTACTTTCACCATCAATAGAAATGTCTAAAACACTTAATTTAAATCCTTGGTTAATTGCATCTATTGGTTTTATACTTGGGGGATTATTGTTATTTATAGGAGACAAAATATTTGATAGATTAGAAAAAAACAAAAATAAGAATGAAAAAAATAAAATGAAACGTTGTATGATGTTAATATTCTCTATAACTCTTCATAACATTCCTGAAGGTTTAGCAGTCGGTGTTGCATTTGGTTCAATTGCATATGGTTTAGTTGGTGCAACAGAAAGTGCAGCAATTATGTTAGCACTTGGAATAGGAATACAAAATTTTCCAGAAGGAACAGCTATTTCTATTCCTCTTAGAAGAGAGGGAATGTCTAGAAAGAAAGCATTTTTTTATGGACAATTAAGTGGAATTGTAGAACCAATATCTGGAGTAATTGGTGCATTAATAGTATTAAAAATTAGATTTTTACTTCCGTTTTTATTAGCTTTTGCAGCAGGTGCAATGATATATGTTGTTGTAGAAGAATTAATCCCAGAAAGTCAAACTAATAAAAAAAAGGAGCTTATGGCCCTTTTCACATTAATTGGTTTTATAGTCATGATGATTTTAGATGTAGCGCTAGGTTAATTCCTAGTTTTTTCTTTAACTTTTTATTGTAGTAAATAATTATAAATATTATAAAAGCTATTAATAAAACTATAAAAGCTAATTTTGAATATGTATTAAATATATTAACTATAGCGTGCCATCTTTCACCAAGTAAATTTCCTAAAAATACTAGTACAGTATTCCAAATTAATGAACCTAAAAAGGTATAAAGTAAAAATTTTGAAATACTCATTTCTGACATGCCTGCAGGTATAGAAATTAAGCTTCTTACTATTGGAATAAATCTGCAAAAAAACACAGTTTTATTTCCTTTATTATCAAACCATTTATCAGCTTTTTCTATATCTTCTTCTTTTAATCTAAGAATTTTCCCTATTTTACCAGATACTATTTTTTTTAATCTTTCTTTATTAAGTATTTTTCCAACATAATATAAAACAATTCCACCTACTAAAGATCCTAATGTCGCAAATAAAATAACAAGTGCTATATTAAGTTTTGAGTGAACTGTCATAAAACCACCAAAAGCAAGTATTAATTCGCTTGGTATCGGTGGAAATATATTTTCAATAGCTATTAAAAGAAAAATACCAAAGTAACCAAACTCATTCATCATTGAAATGATTAATTGTTCCAAAATATCAACCTCACTATTTTAATTATATAATATATTTTTTTCTATTTTCTAGTAATTCTAATCTGTTTTTATAGTTTTGTATTATATCTTTTTTATATTCTAATTTAAAGTCTTTATTTTTTAATTTAATTAAATAATCTGTAAAATATGGATTTAATATAAGAAGTGGTCCTAACAATTGTGTGGCAAAAAAATTTCTATAATGAATTCCTTCATATTTAAAGTTAAGATTCATTCCAACACAACCATCATGTACTTCTATAAATGGATATTTATTATCTCCATACATCATGGTAAATTGACTTTTATTTCCAACAATTTTAAATTTTTCAAAATTACCAAGAAATAATGAATTATGTCTTTTAGTTTTATTTCTTTCAAAATAAACATCAAATAAACCTAAACATTTTTGTTTTTTATCATTTTCTATAATATAATTTCCAATTATTTCTGTTGCCATTCCTGTAAATAAAACAATTACATCTTTTTCTATACATTCAATTAAATTTTTTTTATATTTAGTTAGTTTTTCAACGATTATTTTTTGATATTCTTCAGACATAGAACCTAAATAAATCATATCAACTTTATTTTTAATAAAATATGGCTCTTTGTTAATTGAAGTATAAATAAATTTAGCTTTTGGCATACATTTTTCAAGATATGTAATGTTTGCATAATCACCAAATATATTTGTTAGTTCTGGATACAATATTTCTACAACCATTATTTTTTCTCCTTTAACCATTTTTCTCTTATTTTATCTCTTAGTTTTCTTGGTCTTGTAATATTTTCAACATCATATAAAATCATAATTCTATCAATTTCATCAAATGTAACATGTTCTAATGTTGAATCTTCATCTGGAACACAAATAATTTTTCTTTGATCAATTCCCGCCATCATCATTGCAATTTTATAGTCAAGTGCTAAATAACTTCCAACAATTATTTTTTTAATATTATCTTTTTTTAAATAACTAAAATCTGTTTCATAAATCCATGTAACTGTTTCTGATTTATCTTTTATGCAATATTCTTCAGTGAGTAACATTATTATTTCTATGTTTTCATCTATTTCATTTATATGTTCAAAAATTGTTGAAGCAGAAGAACCATTTTGGCCTTTTGCTACTTGTAAATCAAATTTCATTCCATTTTCATTAATAAAATTTTCTCTTGAAATTGGAACTTTAATTTTTTCTGAAAGTTTTTGTATTTTATTATCATCATATCCCATAACTTTAAATAGTGTTATAACAGCTAGTGTATTAAAAACATTAAATAAAGATGGTGAAGTTATTTTATATTGATTTATTTTTTTAGAGTGTACTACATCAAAGGTCATATTTTTGTAATCTATATTTTTACCTATATATTCAGCAGTTTTAGATTTAAATCCACAATTTGAACATTTTACTTTTCCTAGATGTCTATAATGTTGATATTCATATTCTATTTTTTCATAACATTTTGGGCATACTGGAAAATCAGTATTTTTTGGAATCGAAATAACATCATTTGTTTTATCTATTCCATAAAAATATGTTTTGTTTTTAATTTTCATCATACTACTAATTGGATCATCTGCATTTAATATAACTACAGTATCTGGAACCAAATTAAAAGCTGTTTCTAGTCTATCAAAAATAAAGCTTACGTAAGCATTTCTTTTAATAGAATCTCTAAATAAATTAGTTACTACCATATAATTTGGTTTAATATATGGTAATGTATAAGGTGCGGTCATTTCATCTATTTCAATAACTGCAACATCTTTTCTTGGTTTATTAAAAATAGTTACTGCATCTAATAAACATCTAGTGTGTCCAGCTAAATTATTTGCACCCCAATCATTATATGAAACTGTTTTTCCATCTAATCTTAATATATCAGTAATAAGACTTGAAACTGTTGTTTTGCCATTTGTTCCAGTAACTCCTATAACAAGTTTTGGCTTGCTTATATATTTTATAAAATTATCACAAAATCTATAAGCTAAAAGTCCTGGTCTATCATTTTTTTCAATTCCTCTAATTTTATATATTAACATTAAAAATTTAGCTGCCCATAGGCCTAAAAAAAACTTAACTTTTTGCATACAATTCTCCTTTAATACTTAATTATAATAAGTTTCTACGTACGATTTAGAAGCTTTTTTATCTATTTCAAAATCAAATTTTCTAAATTTGAAATCATTTTTTTTACTAATTATTAAATTTTTAATAAATTTTTGTGAAAAATTTGGATTTCTAATTAATAATGGACCTATAATATAAGTTCCATAAAAATTTTTATAATGAATCCCAATTTCTGAATTATTAAATATTGGATTGTTATTATTTTCAATTAATGTATCTCTATTTTGAAACCCTATTATATTATCTAATATTACATCTCCAACTAATCTAGCATTTGAATAAGAAATATTGAAATCAAATATATTTAAAGCTTCAGTATCACCTATTTTTTTTGAAAAAACATTAATACTATTTCCTGTTACAAGCATAAATTTATTATTTTCAATATATTCTTTTACTTGTTGTTTATATTTCTTTAAATCTTCTAATACAAGTAAAGTAGATTTTTTTGTACCAGACCCAATATATATTAAATCATATTTTTCAAACTCAATTTTATCATTTAGTGATAATTTATCTATTATTACATTAATTTTTTGTTTTTTTAATTGATACTCTATTACCTTAAGGTTTCCTATTTCACCATACAAATTCATTAAATCATAATAAAGATGTGCGACTCTAATTATCATATTTTTCCTCCATCAAATTATTAAATGGTATTACATAATCAAAATTAAGGATTGCAAATACATCTCCTTTTGATTTGTTTTTAATCATATTTTCCGCTTCTTCTAAATTTTTATATACTTTTATTTGTTTATTATCAAATCCAGCATACTTCATTCTTTGAGCAATACTATATGCATCTCTACCAACACATATAATTTTATCTGTTTTTTTATCATTTAATAATTCAAATTCTATATCATATAGCCAAGAAATATCATTAAATTTATATCTTCTACTTATTTCTTTCCAACCTACTACAATTGTTTTTTCTATCTTTTTATTTGATGTAAATAATATTGCTTCATTAAATGTTGTACTATTTTCATTTTTACTATTTAAAACATATACTTTTCTATTTTTATAAGAGTATGAAGTATTTAATTTTTTGTTTTGTTCATCAGAAATAAAAGTGGCTATATTTTTTTCATCTATATTTAAAAGTTTTAATACTGTATATGCAGCAAGTATGTTGTAAGCATAATAAAGTACATCAAATGATATATTAATTTTGTTATCGTTAACAATCATGTATTTTTTATCTAAGTCAAGTTTTTGAGCTAATATATCAATTTTTTCTCTTTTAAAATCACAAGTTGGGCAATAATAATCACCTAATGATTCAAAGTGATAATAATTATATTTTAATTTATTACTACATTTTGGACAATATGTAATATTTATATTATTAAATTTATTTTTAGAATAAGAATATTTGTTTTGGTTTATACCGTAATATGATACTGTATATTTTTTATTTAAAGTAAATTGTTTTAAATATGGATCATCACCATTTAATATTAAGTGCATATTTGAAATTAGTGCTTCATTTATTTTTTCGAAAACTAAATCACAATCACCATGGCGTGGAGGTTGATCTCTAAATATATTGGTTATTACTACATATTGAGGTTTAATTATTTTAAATACGTCTTTTGTATATCTTTCGTCCACTTCTACAACTAATGCATCACTTTTTATTCTTCCGTGAATATCTGAACTATCAATTAGAAGTGATAATATTCCTCTAAGTAAATTGCTACCGTATTCATTATATGATACTGTATAACCACTTTTTTTTAAGACTTCCGCAATTATTTTAGTTGTAGAACCTTTCCCTGCACTCCCAGTTACTGCTATAACTGTTTTGGGCATTTTAAAATATCCTGCATATTTCTTATCTAATTTTAGTAATAATTTACCTGGAAAACTCGTTCCACGTCCTAATTTTCGTAATATAAGATTCACTATTTTACAAATTAGTAACTTAATTGTTTTCATATTTCACCTTTACTTTAAATCTTTTATTTTTCCAAGTGCTGCTTCATATTTAGGAAGAACACCTGTATTATTTACTCTATGTGGTGGCAATTCACATAAATCATGTCCAGGATATTCATTTCCCTCTATTATTACAGGTCCTTTATCAGTAATTGCTATATCCCAACCAACGTATCTGATTTCTGGTATAACTTTAGCTGCAATTTTTACAAGTTTAATCGCTTCTTTATATTTTGGAATTTTAAATCCGACTATTTTAGTTTTTGTCATAGGATGTTCATAGTAAATATTTTTTTTCTTGTCCATAGCTGGAAACTTAATTATACCTGTT
>CAJMOW010000055.1 GCA_905215145.1 uncultured bacterium
CAGAATTTAATATTTCTGATGACATAAGTGATATGACAAATATAGTTTGTAATAATGGTGCAACTATATCTATGAATGGTAATACATTAAAATTAAGTGATGTATTTAATGATACCACTTGTACTATGAGTAGTTTTATAAATACTACATTTGCTAAGTTAGATGATACTAAAAATTATATTTTGATGTTAAAAGATGAAGAAATATCAAAAACTTTAGAAAATAAAGAAACCAAAAATGTCACAATTGACTTAAATGGAAAAAGCATTACTGCTTCAAACTTTTCTGTTATTCACAACTTAGGAACTTTATCTATATTAAATAACAGTCTAAATGCTTCATCATTAAACAGTAATGTTGCTACTATTGGAGCAGAAAAAAATTCTGTTTTAAGTTTAAAAAATATTAGCGTTGTAAGTGAAAATACAGATAATAAGAGTTCAATATGTAATAAAGGAAAGTTGGAAGTTAAAAACTCATATATAAAAGGTCCATATGGAATAGGCTGTAATGATGAAGCTGGGGCTGAAATTAATGTCCAAGATTCTAAGATAGTTGCAACCAAACATAATGGTGTTCAATTTAATGTTACAGAAAATATCACGGGTGGTACTATATCATCCACAAAAATATCTGGCAATGATACAGCTATAGTTTTCGCATCTGCTGGTGTTTTAAATGTTGAATCTGGAATATTTATTGGAGCAACTGGAAATTCAATTGCAAATTATAACTCTGGAACAATTAATATACACCAATCAAATAAATCGGTATATATTTCTTCCCTTGCTCAAGATTGGAACCCGGCAGTATTAAATTTTTCTTCATCAGGCAAAATAAATATAAAAGGCAATAAAGCAAATAATTGTACAAATGATAGTGAAAAAACAACTAGTGGAATATGTATATATGCAGAGGGCAATAAGGATTACACAAAAAATACTTCTAATGGTGGAATACAAAATCATTACGCTGGTAGTATTAATATAGACGGAGCAACTATTTTTGGTGGTAATCAGGGAGTCAATAATGGTCCAAATGGCACTTTGAATATAAAAAATTCAAATGTTAGTTCAGGTAGAACAGCAATATTTAATAATAGTGGTACAATTAACATTTGCTCATCTATATTAAGTGCACCTACTTTAGATATCCATAACTATGGTGAAGGAATTATAAATTATTCAAATTTAAAAGATTTAAAAATTTATAATCAAAATGGTGGAACTATTAACAGTAATTATACTGGTTCATGTACGGAATAATTATAAAAATATCACATTCTTGACGTATTATTAGTGAGTATACTAAAATATGGATAGAATAGTTGGTGTTTTTCTATGAAAAAATGATTTGAATTAGTTTAAATTAAATTTAATATGTGAAGCCAAATAAAGAGTTGCTATTTTTAGTAATCCTTTTTTTGTTACAAAATAAGTAAACTATTGTATAATATATATAGGTGATATAATGGATAAATATAATGAACTAAGAAATAAATATGATACATTTATATATGATAGCTATGAAATAGAAGAATTAGAAAATACTATTAAAATTACATATAACTTTATTGTACCTTCACTAACTCAATATAAACCTACATTAGAAGTAAAAAAATTTAAGATAGATTCATTTACTAAAAACTTAATATTTCATATAGGTTTAGTAGAACTAGTTAGTTATTGGAAAACAACTTGTAGTAAAAATGTTATAATAAAAGCAGGATATATAAATAAAGAACAAATAGAATTTTTTAAAAAACTATATTTTTATGGACTTGGAGAATTATTTTATACAAATGGTATAACTCCAAATTATGACGACTTTATAAATATAAAATGTGAGTTAAAAGAACAAAATATAGAAATTCCAAACTATGTTGGAAATGGTAATTTAATTCCAATAGGTGGTGGAAAAGATTCAAATGTAACATTAGAAATAATGAAATCAGATTTTGAAGATAATTTATGTTTTATAATTAACCCAAAACAAGTAACATTAAGTTGTGCACAAACAGCTGGATATTCAAATGAAAAAATTGTAACAGTAAAAAGAACAATAGATAAAAATTTAATAGAACTAAATAAACAAGGCTTTATAAATGGACATACACCATTTTCAGCTCTAGTTGCTTTTCTTTCATATTTTAATGCATATATAACTGGTAAAAAATATATATTACTTTCAAATGAATCAAGCGCTAATGAATCAAATGTGGATGGAACAAAAATAAACCATCAATACTCCAAAACATATGAATTTGAATGTGATTTTAATGAATATACAAAAAAATATTTTAAAATTGATATTAAATACTTTAGTTTACTTAGACCATTAAGTGAATATCAAATAGCTATGTTATTTTCTAATTATGAAAAATATCATGAAATATTTAAAAGTTGTAATGTTGGAAGCAAAAAAGAACCTTGGCATTGGTGTTGTTCTTGTCCAAAATGTTTATTTGTTTATATAATATTAAGCCCATTCTTATATAAAGAAAAATTAATTGAAATTTTTGGAGAAGATTTATTTGAAAAAGAAGATTTGCTAGATATTTTTATTGAACTTACAGGTTATGGAAAAACAAAACCATTTGAATGTGTTGGAACATATGAAGAAGTAAGGTACGCAATAACTAAAACAATAAGTAAATTAGATAAGCAACCATATTTACTTAAATATTATAAAGAACATTTTGAATTAGAAAATTTAAATAAAAATTTAGAAAATAAATACAATCTAGAAAATAATTTAAATCCTTATTTTGAAAACTTATTAAAAAGTGAATTAAAAAAATGGAGGTAAGAAAATGTATAATAAAATATTAGAACATTTAAAAAATAAATTGCTATTGTAGGTTTTGGTAGAGAAGGAAAATCCACATATAAATTTATTAGAAAATATTTAAATAATCAAGAATTAGAAATACTTGATGGAAATGAAAAATTACTTGAATTAAATGAAGAATTAAAAAATGATAAAAACTTAAAAATTATTACTGGAAAAAATTATTTAGATAATCTAGAAAAATATGATTTAATAATTAAATCACCAGGCGTTAAATTTAAAGATTTAGATATATCAAAATTTGAAGATAAAATAACATCACAATTAGGTTTAACACTTGATTTTTATAAACAAAATGTTATAGGAATTACAGGTACAAAAGGTAAAAGTACAACAACAAGTTTAATTTTTAAGGTATTAAAAGATCAAGGATATGATGCTTATTTACTTGGAAATATAGGAATACCTATATTTGATTATATAGAAAAATTTAATGAAAATAGTAAACTTGTAATAGAAATGGCCGCTCTTCAATTAGAGTATGTTAAAACTTCACCACATATTGGAATAATACTTAATTTGTTTGAAGAACATTTGGACTTTTTTAAATCAAAAGAACACTATTTTTTAGCTAAACTAAATATGTTTAAATACCAAGATAATAGTGATTATGGACTATATACTTCATCAAATGAAACATTAGATAAATATGTTCAAAATGGAAATTATATAACTAATTTAATTGATATAAACAAAGAATTTAAAATAGAAAATAACTATGTAATCTATGATAATAAGAAAATATATGATTCAAATAGTGAAAGATTATTACTTGGAAAACATAATTTAACAAATATTATGTTTGTATTAAGATTAAGTGAATTACTTAAATTAGATTTACAAAAAACGATTAATACTATAAATCAATTTAAACCACTAGAACATAGAATGGAATATGTGGCAACAATTAATGGTGTTAAATACTATAATGATGCAATAGCTACTATACCAGAAGCTACAATAAATTGTGTTGAAGCATTAAAAGATGTTGATACAATTATATTCGGAGGAATGGATAGAGGTATAGATTATAATGATTTAATAGATTTCTTTAATAAGAGCAAAATCAAAAACTTTATTTGTATGCCAGATACAGGATATAAAATAGGAAAAGAAATAAAATCAAAAAATGTTTATATGGTTGAAACATTAGAAGATGCAGTAAAAAAAGCAAAAGAAGTTACAAAAAATATTTGTGTAATGTCACCAGCAGCTTCTAGTTATAATGCTTTTAAAAACTTTGAAGAGAAAGGTAGAATATACAAGGAATTAGTAAATGATAAAAATTAAAGTAAATAATTTTAATTTAAAAGATACAGTAACATGTGGACAAATATTTAGATTTATAGAAGAAAATGATTCATTTATAATAATTTTAAAAGATAGAGTAGTAAAACTTAAACAAGAAAATGATAATTTATATGTAACATCAAATAATGAAGAAAATTTAGAAAACGTTATAAAATATTATTTAGATTTAAATAGAGATTACGAAAAAATAAATAACAAAATAATATTAAATAATCCAGATCTAAAAAGCTCAATAGAAAAATCAAATGGCTTAAAGATGATACAACAAGATAAATTTGAAACAATTATTTCATATATAATTTCTGCTAATAATAGAGTACCTATGATATCTAAAGTAGTAAACAATATATCAGAAAAGTACGGTAAAGAAGTTATGTTTGAAAATAAAAGGTATTATTTATTTCCAACTCCACAAGAAATGAGAGATTGTACTAAAGAAGAATTAAGAAACCTAAAAACTGGATTTAGGGATGAATATATATACGAAATTGTAAATAAAATTAATAATAAAACATTTGATTTACAAAATATAGACACTATGAATACTAATGATGCTTTAGCATATTTAATGAATAATAAAGGAATAGGAGAAAAAGTTGCTTCTTGTATACTTTTGTTTGGGTATGCTAGATTTGATGTTTTTCCAATCGATACATGGATAAAAAAATATATGTTAGAAAATCATAATATTAAAACTATAAAAGAAATTAAAAAATATTCAATAGATCATTATGGTGAAAATTGTGGTTTAGCGCTTCAATATATGTTTAATGCAAAAAGAAATAAAAATGAAAGTTAATCTTTCATTTTTGGTTTATTTTTAAATTCAGATTCAATTATCTTTATTTTGTTTTCTTCATCAAAAATTGATGCATATACACATGTAGTTCTAAATTCAATAGATAACATTTCATTTTTAATAGAAGAAAAATTAGTAATAATAGGAACATTAGTTTCTTTTTTTATTTTATTTAAATAATTTTTACCTATTTTATTAAATCCAAGTATTCTTATATATTCAATATTTCTATGTTTCTTTGCTTCGTTTTTAGTAAAATCACATAAGATATGGATAAACATTCTATTTAATTTATTATATGTATATCTTTTTGTTTTAATATTTTCTATAAGTTCATTTAAATTTTTAGAACTTACAATATATTTTTTTATTCTGTTTTCTATTCCTTCATCTACTGTTTGATATATGCTTAAATCCTTAGAAGTTAAAATTTTATATTTTAATAATTCAAAGTAATCTTCTGTAAAAACTGTGCTTTTTTTCAAATGTTTTAAACAATTATTTGGAACATATTTTTTAATGTTTTTTTTATTTCTTAAAGCATTTCTAATACTACTTGCACTTACAATGTTACCTTTTAATTCGTTTGAATGGAAATCATTAGTTCTTTTTATACATATGGGTTCAATGTTACTTTTTTGTTTTAAAATTTCTTTAATATAAGATAATCCAAGTAAATCATTTGGAGAATCTATTTTATAGTTATTAAAATGAGTTAGTGCTTTTGACATTGCAGTGGGGTAGTTTATTCCTTCATCGATGTATTTTTTTACTAATTTATCATATTCTTTATTATATATTTGTGTATGAGCAAGCTCAGTTAAAATATTAATATCATTACATTCACTACCAAATACTATTTTATCTACTTTTAATATATTAAGTATTTCAATAGAACCTTTACTAAAAATATCTGCTGATTGAGTAGAAAATATGAATGGAAGTTCAACAACTAAATCGATTTTGTTTTCAAGTGCGATATCTGTTTTATCCCATTTATTTAAAATACTGACATCACCACGTTGTGTAAAGTTACCACTCATAACAAGTATTATTGTATAATCAGGATACATTTCTTTAATTTTTTTTATGTGATATAAATGCCCATTATGAAAAGGATTATATTCACATATTATTCCAATACTTTTCATTCGTTTCACCTTTTTATATAATAGCACAAAATTAGTTGAAAAAAAACTAAATATTATGTATAATTAAATAGTTGGCAGGTGATAAATATGTTAATTGATCTAGTAAGATTAAAAAATGATATAGATGAATATATTAATATAGATTTTAAATATTCATTTGGTGAAGAATTTTTAAAACAAACAGATTTAATTAAATTAGATGATGTTAGTATTAAAGGTGAAATAACAAAAAATAGTTTAGATGATATAGAACTTCATTTAAAAATAGATGGTGTTATGGTATTACCTTGTGCGATAACATTAAAACCTGTTAATTATCCATTTTCAATAGAATTTGATAAATCTCTTGAAGAAATATGTGAAGAAACAACAGAAAATTTAAAAAAAGATGAAAATACACTTGATATTTTGCCGATAATATGGGAAAATATATTAATGGAAATTCCAATGAAAGTTGTTTCAAAAGATGCCAATACCTCAAATCTTAAAGGTGATGGCTGGGAGTTTGTTACAAATGAAAGAAAAAAAACAAATCCTGAATTAGAAAAACTTAAAGATTTGTTATAAGAAAGAGGTGTTAGAATGGCTGTACCATTTAGAAGAGTTAGTAAAACTAGAGGTAGAATGAGAAGAACTCATTATAAAATTAGTGAAAATTCTACTGTAAAATGCCCTAAATGTGGTGAAGAAATTAGACCACATAGAGTATGCGCTAATTGTGGAACATACAAAGGTAAAGAAGTAATTAAAAAAACAGAAGAAACTAAATAAGTAATAAATACTTATTTTTTTGTAAAAAAATAAAGTGATTAATTTCACTTTATTTTAGTATTCTTTATAACCAGAATGACCAAGTTGCTAATGCGCTAAAGAAAAGTATTGTTTGATATATTCCATATATTATGCTAAATGCTCCAACGATTATACCAGTAAGAGCAAGTCCAAATCCTTTTTCGTTATTTTTCTTTAATTTTGCTAAACCAATACTAGATAAAATAGTTCCGACAGCACCAACAATACCAAACAAATTAATTAGTAATGATGATAATGATACTACAAATCCAGCTATAGCTAAACCATTTGTTTTTACAGTTGGTTGTGCTGGTTGAACATTTTGAGAATTTGAATTTACCATTTTCCCACAGTTTAGGCAAATATCACTACCTTCACTTAATTCTTTTCCACAATTGACACAAAATCTTTTCATAACATACCTCCAATTAAATTATACCACAGTTGTTTTTTTATAACAAGTAAAGATTGCTTTTTAAATAGTATATAATGTATAATTAGTAAAGGTGATAAAATGTTTGAAAGTTTAGGAGATAGATTACAAAGCGCTATTAATAAAATAAAAGGTTATGGAAAAATAACTGAAGATAATATAAGTGAAGTTACAAGAGAAATAAGATTAGCTTTGTTAGAAGCTGATGTAAATTATAAAGTGGTTAAAGAGTTTATTGCAAACGTAAAAGAAAAAGCATTAGGTGAAGAAGTTACAAAAAGTTTAAAACCTGGTGAAATGTTTGTAAAAATAGTTAAAGATGAATTAGTTGAGCTTCTAGGTGGAGAAAAAAAAGACTTAAATTTAGATGGAAATCCTGCAGTATTAATGTTAGTAGGTTTACAGGGTACTGGTAAAACTACTATGATTGGTAAACTTGCACTTAGATTAAGAAAAAAACATAATAAAAAGCCTTTACTTGTTGCTTGTGATGTTTATAGACCTGCGGCTATTGATCAATTAAAACAATTAGGGCGTCAACTTAATATAGAAGTTTATGATGAAGGAAATAATAATCCTGTTGAAATATCTAAGAATGCTATAAAATATGCTAAAGAAAATGGTTATGATACATTTACAACAACTTTACTTGTGAG
>CAJMOW010000056.1 GCA_905215145.1 uncultured bacterium
TTGCGGAACTTGCAAAACAACTAAATATGAGTAAAGAAATATTGGCGGCATTTGAAAGTTCTCAATTATCAAGTCAGCGAAGACTTGACATTATTAATAGAAGGAAAGAACTCTTAGATAAAAAGGGATTTAGCCAAATTGCCGGTTATATCGATGAGAGAAATAAGCTTCAAGAAAATTTCCTTGATTTAATTGATGATGAAAAAGCAGGAAAATATTTAACGCAATCAATTCCAAATGCAATATTGTTTTATGGACCTACCGGTTGCGGTAAAACAACTTTTGTAAAGGCTCTTGCAGAAGAAGCCGATTGTAAATTCATAACTATTCAGTGTAGAGGTTCACAAAAAGAAAAAGAACAACAACTTCATAATACTCTTATGGGATATACTGATACTGATGATTTTGATGAAGAAATTGAAGTCCCTGGATTGCTTGATAAAGCACAAAAGAACTTTTTAAAAACAGGTAAAAGAACCATTATCCTGATTGATGAATTTGATAGATTTTTTGGAAAAGATGTTACAAATAAGTTTATAAGAGAAATGAAAGGGATTTTAGAAAGTTGTTCTGAGGATAACCATGTAACATTTTTCCTTACAACAAATAAACCGCAAAAAATTCCTTATGAATTAAGAAATTCACATAGAATTGAACCATCTTATCCTCTTGATCCCCCAAATAAAACTAATACTGTTGCAGTAATTGAGCATTATCTTCAAGGGTGCGATACACAGGATTTGGATTACAATACTATTTTGAATGAATTATTCAAATACGCACCTGATGAGATTTACAGTAATACACATTTAAAGGCGATTTGTGAACTTGCAGCAGATGTTGTAAAACCTGATGACAGCCCGCTAACAACAGATATGTTCCTTCAAGCTATAGAACAATATAACAATTCAAATACTGACCATAATCTTTTAAGAATAACAAAAGAATATCTGAAACAGTATGAAGACGATAAAGCAAATTTATAAAGGAATTTTATTATGAAAACTTCTGGAATTACAACTTTTAACAGCAATATAGATGTAGATGTAACAAGAAACAAAAAAAGAAAAATATTAGAGTCTACTGCAATCTTAGCAGGCTCAACTGCGTTTATTCCTGCAAGTTTTTTAATTGCTGACAATTTTAGCAATAATAAAAAGAATTATCTAAAATCAGTTAAAAATGAAAAAGATATATTTACTAAAACAGTTCAAAAAAATACTGATGTAGGTGTGGGGCTATTAAAAAAAATTGGAAAACCCATAGATGACACTGTAATAAAAGCCATTAGAGATCAAGTTGAAATAACAGAAAAAACTAAATTAGAAGAAAAATTAGCTCTTTTAAATAAATTTCGTAAATCACATGTTAATAAAGGTTTAAAAATTTCTGCAGGAGTAGGATTAAGTCTTGGTGCTGCTATTCTTGGAATAAAAAATGTTTATGAAAAACAAAAAAAGCAATCAGTGCAAGTAAATTCAACTACTCAAACTTATAATAATAAAATAATATCAAATAATAGTCTGTCATTTGGAAATACAAAAAAACAAATTTCTTTTACCGGAATTGTTGATAAAATTGCGAATGAATTAACTCCTCAACAATTAAAAAATTGGCAGGATTACGTAAATGGAGTATTCCCAACATTAGAGGAAACTAAATGGGCACGTAAAATTGCCGACTTTAGATTAAAAGATTGGCCTAAAGGTATTATAAATTCTTTTATTGCCAAATATCTTAAGCCTTCCACTGATAGAGAATATCACACATATTTACTGAAACAAGATATTATAGTCCCATCGGAACCTCCAATGTATTATAGAAATTATGATAAATGGTTTAATACTCAACGGTGGCAAGATTTTCAAAAATGGCCGGAATATATAGACAAAGCTGCTCAATTCGAAAGAATGGAAAGTATTATTAACCAGGAAAGAATAAAGAGTTATGCATTGGAAAAAAAATTACTTGAACAAGCTGCAAAGAAAGAATTATCAGCAGCTTGTATAAAATATCAAATAAATGAGGAATTTTTATCTGCATTTAATAAAGACAATAAAAAAGTAAAAATTCCTGATGCTCTAATGATACAAAGCAAGAACAGAGAGGATGCAACCGAAACATTAAAATGGATTGTTGGAAAATCAAATTCAAATTATATATATATTGAAGATAAAAATGAGGCAAATTATACAAGGTTAGACCAAATTCGTACTGTTCTTGAAGAAGCAGAGGAAAACTATAACAAGAACGGTAAGAGAACTCTTGTTTGGGTTGAAAATTTTGACAAATTACTATCAAAAGACTCTGATAACGAGGAAGTAATCGGAGATTTAAAAGATATGTTAGATAAAATAAGCAAGCAGTATAAAACAACTATTATATTTAGTTGTAATAGCACTGAAAACCTTGATCCAATTGCATTGCAACCACATAGGGTGAAAATATATAATATTGATAAGGAAGCTCCTTTAGAAGAATTACAAAAAATTCAAAATAATTATATTTTATCTAATATTCAAAAAATAAAAGATAGTGATGGATACAGATTTAAATATGTACCATTTGAACAAAATTTTGTTGACTTGTATTTAGGAGATTTTTCTTATAGTTCTAATATTTTATGGGTAGATTCTCAAAATATAGATGCAATACATGCTGTAATTAACAATTTTGATACAATAAAAAAGATACCAAAATTTAAAAATATTAATTCAATAAAATTTCCAAGACCTGATAATATTAAAGAACTTGATAATAATAAATTAAGATGTACTGGGAATATAACAATGGATGGCAAAGTTATCTATGAATATTTTGTATAAATCAGCATTAAACTATAGCATTTATTCCATTTCTATTATACAATCTTAACTTTTCATCTTTATTATTTAGAGTATATTTTTTGTTTTTTGCTTCATCAAATATACAATTTAAAATAATACCGTTTGCCAAAAGCACCATAAATAAAGAATTATTAAAAAAGTTTTTATTTTTACTTTTAAAATGAATACCTGCATACAACAAATCCATTGTAGTTAATAAAAGCAATGTTTTAGCATTGTTAAATTTATGCGTTTTGTCATAAACATAACTATCTAAGTTTTTTGAAGTTTTATTTATATTAACTTCTTTTTTACTGCGTTTTAAATATTTATACTCATTTATAGTGTCTTTAGATGGAATACTTATAAGCATTAAGTACTCTCCTTTTCTAAAATTTTCTGTTCATTCTCAAATTTTTCATTTATTTCTTTTGTAATGCAGGGTTTTACCGAGCGTATTGTATTAATAAAATCATTTTGGTTACATTGATTTTTAGGTAATTTTTTCTCTATAATATTTTCTATTTGAGCATTACTATACATATAATCAGGTTTTACATGTTCAAATTCGTCAGTAATTTCATCCAGGTTATAGCCATCAATTTCTCTGTTATTGACATAATATTGTACAATCTCACGAATATCACTCTTTGATGCTACCCCCATAGGAATTGTTAATTCAACCTTATTTAAAATTTTTCTATTTATTAGTAAAGGATTGTTAGTTGTTAAAAATATGGTTGTATGATATTTTTTTGCACTGTTATCAACTAATTGTAAAAATTCATCTAATAAATCAGGAGTATCATTTAAGAAGTCATCAAATTCATTTAATTGAATAATTGAGAATCTTTTATTTGTGTTATAATTTTCTTCTCCTTCTTCCAACCTTTTCTTGAGCCATTCGAGTGTCTTCTTTTCATTTCCCATTCCTATTGTTTTATTTTTAAATTTAGTACCAGCATCCTCTGCTATTGCTGACCCGATTGCAGTTTTACCTAAACCGCTTGGACCGTAAAATAATAATAAATTGGGGACAGCATTTTCATCTTTATTTTTCACTGGAGTAATATAAACAGTATTTAATAAAGACTTTGTTCCTGCATATCCTGCTATTCTTCCCAACGCATGATTAGATTTTGTTTTATTAATTAAATCTTCTTTGGTTTTTAATACTATCTTATTGAGTTCATTGTCGAGTTCTTTTTTCTGTTCTGGGGTTAATTTTGAATTTATATATGCTGCTCTCGCTTGTTCTTTTTTTATTTTTGAGTTAGCAGCCGCATTAGCTTCTTTTAACATTGAGAAATTACGTTTTCGCCATTTATCTGCAAGGATATTTGTTGCTTCTCCAGTAGTGAAAGCAAGGTTAATCAATAAATCTTTATCCTTAAATTGTTTGATAAAATCTCTTGTGTTTAGATTTTCAAGATTAAGATCATCAATAATTTTTTGCTGAATTTCTTGAAATTCTTTAAATACTTCTGGTGTGTTATTTAATTCTTCTTGCATTTTTTGTATAGCTTGTAGTGCATCATCTCTTATAATACTATCTTCTGGAATGTTAAGTGTTTCATAGAAAAGAGTATTCATAAGTGCCATACCAACCAAATTTTTAAAATATTCTTTCTTTGATTTTTCATCCAGATTTTTAGTAGTAAGAACACCCTGTAAAAAACTTGCAGTAAACATAGTCCCTGCTCTTGGTAAATTAATGGTACCCGTTAATGTATGCATTACTTCGCCTAAAATAGAAACGTTCTCCTTTGGAATTTTAGATAAGGCTGTTTGTACATCTGAAGAATTAGAAGGATCAAGAATCCCGTGATCATGAAAATGTAAAATACCCATTGTTGCGCCATAAATGGCTGTTGATATTAATTGATCCTTGGCATTCATAGTATCTTGTTCATAAGCTTTTACATATCCCCAACCCATTTTTTCTGTGATGCCTGTGCTTAATACAGAATTTATTCCTCTGACAGCACCGGTAACAGGACCGGAAGCAGTACCCGCTGTTGCTACATGAGTACCGATTCCAAGCCAACTTAAAAGAACTTGTGCACCTCTAACACCTATATATGAGCCCATTACATACTGTCGTCCTGCATACATGAGGCTTGCAGCAGGATTAACGTTTAATAAATTTTGTAAATACAGAAACATCAGGGCTTGTGTCCCACGTAAAAAAGCTGTATCTGCTCCAACCGCAGCACCTTCCCCCATAGTCGCTGATATTGTACCGCAAGCAGCACTTGCACTATGAATAGCTATATGACATTTCTTTTTTTGTTCAGGAGTCAGAACTCCACCAAAAGAGATTTCTTTTGGAATTCGATTAGCAGCTATAATCTGGTCAGATTGTGGAAAGGCTTTTATAATTTCCTTTAAGCCTTCTTTTTTGTTTTTTTCACCTTCCGTAAGATTCGTTTTTGAGTTTAATTCAAAGAGCTCTTCTTGAGCACGTTTCCTTAAAAATGTAAATAATACATTTCTAGCTTTATTATTTTCAAAGACATCTAAGAAACTTTTCTCATTATCAAAAAGTTTCCCATCTTCATCCAGTTTTTTATTATAATATTTTTCAGCAAATTCATAGTCTGAAAGGTTCTCAAGTGTTGGAGATTGAAATCCCAGTTCTATATTGCCATTGGAAGGCTTATTTATATATAGTCCACTAAAGTAAGAATTATTGATATTATTATAGTATTTTATTGCAGAAATTTTCATCTTTTATTTAGCCTATTAAATTATCAAATATTTCTTTACAAGTTTCAAGGAATGATGTATGCGTATCTGGATTACTTATGGTTTCAGTAATTGCATCATTTTGAATAATATCAGCTACATCAGAATGGGTTTCACTTATTCTGTGAAGAAATTCTTGGAAAGAATCCAAGTGTAACCCTACATCAAGATTTGATGCCGGATGATATTCTAATAAATATTCCTTTAATTTAATTTTATCAAAAAAGTCTGCAATTTCTCCCAGAGAATCTTCCTTTAGATGATATTTATCTAAAATACCCTTAAGATCTTCATCAATAGCGACTTTAGAAACACTTCCGTCTGGCTTACTAATGGTTAAAATTTCTCGTCCAAACATATCATAACTTTTAGATTTATCGTATAAATGGCTAAAACGACTATCAGGAGAAAGCGGATTAAAAAAGTCCATAATTTTTTGTGCCAATTTTCTGTTA
Source organism: uncultured bacterium (assembly GCA_905215145.1). The sequence goes on from CAJMOW010000056.1 coordinate 6,029, forward strand.
TCATCAGGATCTACAACTCTATCAATTGCAGAATGAGGAATTCTTTTCTCTCCAGAATAAATATTGCTGAAATCATCTTCTGGTCTAGAATTATTGTCCTGTATATATTCCTGTCTTGTTTGTTTCCATTGAATTGGGTTAGCAGTTCCCATAGAAGCTCCCTTAAAATTAGGAGAATTCAAATCGGGTAAGGCTAAATTATGGAGAATACCTGTTTCATCTTGTACAAATGATAAATTATGGTCAGGATCAATAACAACACCTTTTTCCATATCAATATACTTATTATTTGCAAGATCTATATCTACAGAACCATCAAAATTTTTAAATATACCATGTTCAAAATCAGAAATATCGTACTTACTAGCATCAATATCAATTGGAGTACCTTCTATTTTTAGAATTCCTTCATCTGAATCAACCGTGATGGCATCAGTCTTTAGTTGATCTGTACTCATAAAATACGTACCATCAGGAAGAAATATATCTTTAGGATTCATTCTGTTCATAACATAAGTTCCTGCTCCTATTGATAAAACAAATGGAGCTCCAACAATACCTATAGCTTCTAAATCAGATAAAATATCTTTTTTATTATTTTTCTTCTCAACTCCACTAAAAGAAATTCCATCTACTGATTTCATAAAAAAGTCAGGTTTATTATCATTGAAATTTGGTTGTAATGCAAAACTTTTATTTATGTTATTAGTAGAGTTTTGTTGTTTATTAATATTCCCAATAGAATATGTGTGAAATTGTATTTTCATATTACCCCTTTTTTTTCATGCTAAAACATAAACAAGAAATAAGTTGCTATGTAAATATATAACTTTACAAATCGTTACGTTGGTATGAGGATTACCCCTGCAACTTCATCTCAAACCGTTCGGAGGGTAAAAACTTGCCAAGAAGATCATCATATATGTAAATCAAACCATGAAGCTGGGCGTGTTCAGGTCTGGTTCTTTTATCAAGGACAGCGACATATTCTCAATATTGTCTATTGTCAACATTATCCATCTGCGTATTGTACCGCCCCGTCATATATGAAGTCTGCATATTAACTGCATAGATGGTTTTTAATCTGTACATTGAGCCGAGTTGAACTTTTGCTGCGTTACCTTTAGAATCAACAACAATCTGCTCACCCCGCCAACCTTTCTTTTGCAGGGTTGGTTTGAGTTCTTTTTGAAATTCATGAAACGTTTTACCTTCTGACAGTGCTTTGTCTAATGAAGTGCGAATATCTTTTAATATATCTTCTCGCATAACTTTTGCAACTGTAAAAGTTTTTTATGAGCATCTTCCCATAGGTCGTACCAATCCCACGAATACGAATTTCCTTTTTTCTGAAAATATTTAATTGCGGCAGTCGGAGCAAGTTTAAATAATCCCTTAAGTTCGACTGTCATTAATACTTCACTCCTATAAAATCAAGAACTCTGCCGCATCCGAGTTTATTTATGCAATAATCGTGAAGTTTCCACCTGAGAATGAAACATACACTTTACCGTCAAAGTGGTCGTAAAATTGTTTAATTCAATTTTTACAAACTATGAGTATTAAAAGTTTTTAATAAAAAAAATCGGGGAAAAGTTTATTAAAAAATATTAAGTAAATTTTTCTTTAAATCCTGATACAAATCTTCAAATGTTCGTTCTTTTCGCCAGATATATTCTGCCAGATTGTGATACAAGTTAACTTCATTTTTATTATGACTAACTATTCTTGATAGATAACAATAGACCTTTTTAAATTCTTTGATTTCTGCTTTATTAAAACTCGTTTCATTCTGTCCTTTAAGTAATTTATCTGTAACAAAAACTTGGTTATTATAAATATAAAAATATGCATATTGTTCAAAAAATATTCTATACCTCCCGATTTGTGGTTTTTCAAAGAAAAAATTTAAGAGTATTTTAAGTTGTTGTTCATAGATTAATTTCCTAAATTCTTT
>CAJMOW010000057.1 GCA_905215145.1 uncultured bacterium
AGAGAGCTACTATGCTTCACTCTCTTATTTGACTGTTGCGAACGTTTCGGCTTTTATTTATACTCGTTTAAGCCCACTTATATTAGATAAACTAATTATAGTGAATCCAGACATTAATTTCTGGTAATTGTCAGGCAACTTTCGAATTTATGTATATTTAAGATTTAAAACTTTGAATTGTCAAATTATAAAATAACTAATATTGCCAAAAGCGATTGTTTAAACTTCAAAATAATGGATAAAATTATTATTATTGAAGAGTAACTTTCTGAATGTGAGAATAATAGATATTTTACATGAAGGAAGTTGATCTGACAAATTGACAGTTTTAAAAAGAGTAGAGGATGAATAAAAGGGTGATAATCAACGACTTACACCGATCACTTCATCCTCTACTTCAGTCACAACATGACATTTTGTCAGGTGTTTCTGTCATGTCAATATGTCAAAGAACTATTATTACTATGCAATCGCAGTTAATCTCGGTTAAGATAAATAGTTAAAGCGATCGCGGCAATTACTACAGCTACCCAAGGACCACAAGCCATGACTATTACTGCAACAATCCATCCAAGCATAATCAAGCCAAAGATTATACCGAGTATTACTTTAATTACGTCCATAATTTTCTTTAAAAATGTGGGAAGAGCTCATCACTTCTCTTCCCACAGTCACTAATCATCTAAACTCATCAAATCATCACTAGAGCCTATAAGTCCGATCAAAGACTTATAGACAATGAACACATCGTACAATGTACCACATGTCATACCGTCCTTTTTCAAGGACTCAGAAACTTTCTGGATTACTATATCAGCTATCTGCATTAGCTACATATATTCTACCCATATTAGTTTCTAAACAGTTAAGAGGCCGTACTCACGACCCCTTAACTGTAATTTGACCGTTACGCATACTCGAGAACGGGTACTTCGCGCTCGGTCAGTTCATCGGTTGCGACACCGTTGTTGAACTTACGAACCTTGATCTTCGTCATCTCCTTGCACGTCAGCTTCTTGCCACACGTCTTGACTACACGATCGTAGTCATTCTCTGCCTTCTGCAGATCCTTACATACAGGACCGACGAAATTGCCCTGATAGTCCATGCGACGAAGTGCTGCGACCGAGAAATAGCCGTCCTGACCGTTTCGTTTCACTACGAGCAGTGTTTCAACTGCATCACTGTTCGGACGAACAGTACGAGTGAAAAGCTGAATATCAGCTTCCGTATCAGGAAATTCGACAACTTCGTTCGGTGCGATACCGTAAGTTACGATACCTACACCTTTCTCCTTCAGAAATTCAGGAGATACTTCGGCGACTACACGTCCACCAGGAGCTGCAATCTTCGGCAGATTTTTTACTTCAGAAATCTTCATCTTTTATAAATAAATTAAATTAAACTTCTATGTACTACAATCACGTTTATTTTATACTTGTGATGTACTACGAACTTGTCGGGAGCTTTGGTACCTGTTGGTGGCTTTGGTTGATGGAAAAAAGAAGGAGAGCAGGGATTGCTCCCCACTCTCCAATTATTATGCCAGCTCCTCGAATAACGAGACTGGTTTGAGGTCAAACTCTCCCTCAAGCTTCTCACGGTCCTTGTTGAACCGCTGGAACTTAAAGGACTGGTTCTCCGTGACTTTGAGTCGCTTGCCTGCGAGGAGTTGGGCGACCTCCAACGCATCGCCGCAGGTGAGTATGCGCAGATTGAGGTCGTGTTTCTCGCGAATGGCCTCCATGTATTCCGTGCGACCTTCAGGTGCGATCTGACAACCGCGCTGAAAGGTGCTGAGCGGGAACCAGCGCCACACTCCGTTGATGCAGCAAAGGATCATGAGACCCCGAACGGTAATCTCCTCACCGTCTTTGTTGACGGTCTTAAATTCCTTCCCCTGCTTGATGAGCTGGATATCGAAGTCCTCAAACTCGACCGTATCACCCTTCAACAGCAAGTTCTGGGTAAAAATAGTCTTCGACTTCAAGATCTCGACAGTTACGTCATCGAATCCCCTGTTGACTGCATCCTGCAGCATTTCGGCCCTCTTGGCGCCTTCTAATTGTTTCATAAACGTGATGAGTTAAAGATGAATGATTAGTTAGTGATTCGCTACCTTTCAGTAGCTTTTGTTATTTGACCAGTGCTCGAAGTGCTTGTAGCTTAGCTTCGAGTCCTGCAATGTACATCTCAACAATTACATTGAGCGGAGTAGTAACAGTCGATAAAGCTTTTACAGTGTTATGAGAAATAGCTTCGATAGAAGCTATTTCATCTGCAACACGTTGAGTTCTGTCATCCATAGCAAAAGCTATTAAAGAAAGGGCTCAAAGCTCTTTCTTGATTACACCTGCCCACATATCGCGAGCGACATCCATGAGTGCACGGTCTTCTTCCGTGACCTTGTCGACGTTCTGCAGCTTGAGCGGCTCCTGATAAGTGTAACGAGGCCGAACAGTGCCACAATTGTGAACGTCCGACATCGATTTTGCTTCAATGAGCAGGTTGTGAAAAACAGTCTGTACCATGGTTTGATAGTTTGATGAGTTTCCGAGAAGCACTATTGCTCTCTAAATAATATTCAGATATTTTGGTAAAAAGAAAAAAAATCTATCTCGGATTTCTCCGAGATAGATTGAGGTGGTTAGCGTTTCCACACGACCTTGCCAGTGTTCCACTCGCGGATGTCGAATGTTACACTCGTAGAGTCTTCATACGCTTTCTTGCGCGCGATGACATAGTCGTCATGGTTGTAGCTGCCGTTCCTTCCAGCATTGGCGTCTTCCTCGGTCTTGTACCAGCGAGTTTCGGTTCGTGTGTAGTTGATAGAGCAACAAACCGTTCCTTCGAGCAGATTTACGGTAGGCTCGCCCATGAACGAGAGGTTGGTGTAGTTGCTGCTGTTGCAGGTCAGTTCAACCTGGTCTACAGGACGAACCGTGAGTTCTGCAGTGCCAGTGAGGATGGCAAGCGCGTTCTCTCGAGTCTCTTCAGGATGAGCCTGAATGAGAGCTGCTATGTGCTCAGTGAGCTCAGCAGGGTTTGCCGACGAAATGGAAGTAGCGACGATCGATTTGATAAGTGCGATGTTTTTCATAATGGTATTAGATGAAAAAGTTTAACATATAGACAGTTCAGATGCTTTGGTTTCTAAAAATAGAACTTTTGTCAGAAATATTTTACTCGAAAAAATTTCGATTTTCCATCTGAAACCCCCAGGGGGAGTTTTAATAGAGTATCCATATGTGTATACAATATATACAATATTCGTATGTATACATGATATCCATACACAAATCTCTTTTTCTAAACTCAATGGGGGGGGTTGTTTAAACAACCCAACAGGTATATAGATCTGTTCGAGCGCCTCCGCGAAGCGAGAACATATATAGATAGGTATCTCCCAGGGCATATAAGTGTATCTCCCAGGGCACTTTTTTAAAATAGGTGTATCAAAAACGACACCTTAGTGTATCTCCCAGGGCTATTTTTAAATTGAATGTACTATATCAAATTCTTATACACTTTAAATAAATATTGGTATAAATATTTGGTAATATTAAATAAATGTTATATCTTTGTAATATTAAAAATATTAATTTATGGATAATAAAGTACAACACATTCAAGTCCCTCATGATTTGGGGGTTGCAAAAGAAATTAAAATGAATCCTACTGATTATCTCATTTATGGTTATATGAGAAAAAATATGGATAAAGATACATTCCAAACTTTTGTTTCACTAAGAACTCTTGCAGAATTAGCAAGAGTATCTATTAATACAGTGCAAAGTAGTATTAAAAAACTAAATGCAGCAGGTGAAATTAAAATTCTAGAAAAGAAAAAAGGTAGGAGTAATATTTATGAGATTCAAAAATCGGGAAGATATTTTGAAAGATTTACTTACGAGTTTATGGATGCTGAGAATACTACTCCTGAAGAAAAAGGAGTTCTATTAGCAATGCAACAATACACTAGTACAAATGATGGACAATTTGCTATTACAACTAAAACTAATAAAGAACTTGCAGCAAAAATGGACATAAGTACTAAAGTATTAACTAGAGTATTTAGACAATTAGAAGATAAAGGTATTTTAATTACAAGTAGAACATCTGCTTTAGATAAAATATCAGGATTACGTAAATCTGCTAAACTTATTGATTTATCTTTAGTATGTCAAGCAATCTTATTTGTAAATCAAAAAGTAGATCAACATTCAGAACAGATTGAAAAACATTCAGAAGATATTAAAAATCTACGTAAGGAAATTATGAAATTAAAACAAGAAAATGAAAAACTTTTAAGTAGATTAAATACTAATTCTGATTTTAATTTTGCATAATATGGATACAACAAATATGACTACAGTAACTAATCTAAAAAATGAATTAGAACAAAGAATCGCAGCTTTAGAAAGCGTAACAAGTTATTTATTATCTAAAGTTTCTGAATTAGAAAATAAAGTAGATAATTTAACATCTAGAATTTCTGAATTAGAGAATCCAAATCGTTGTAAATTAGATCCAGAAATAGGTGCTGTAATTTGTGATTTATAAAAATAATGTATATATTTGCAAAATAATATAAAACAATTATTATGAACGATATCACATACAGACCATTCATACGAGATAGTGCTTTAGGAGATATTAATATTCAAATTCCAAATCTTGAAATACCTGTATATAAACCCAGATATTCTCAACCTTTGGAAGATGATACAGAGACAGAAGTACAATCTCAAGTAGAAGAGATAAGAAATCCAGAACCAATAGTTCAAGAAACTACAGTTCATAAATTCAATTCTAAAAAGGATTTCAAAGATACAATGCTTCCTATTTATGAAAGATTATTAAAATCAAAAGGTTTAAATCCTGCATTTGCTAAATCATTAGTAGCACAAGACGGATTAGAATCAGCTTGAGGTTCTAAACCTGCAGGATCATATAATTTTGGAGGTATTAAAGGAAAGGGAACAACTAAACGAACTAGAGAAGTTATTAATGGTAAGGATGTTTATATAAATGATCAATTTAGAAATTTCAAATCACTTGAAGATTATGCAAACTTTAAAATTGATCTATTAAATAATAAACGTTATAACGCATTCTCTGGAGATATAAAAGAATTTGCAAATAGAGTTCATAGAGGAGGATATGCTACAGATCCAAGATATGCAAATATTTTAAATCAAGTTATAGCTTCTGCTAAACATGGAGGAGTATTAAAATTTCAACAAGGAGGAATTCAAGAAGGAAAACAATGGCTTGAAGATTGATATAAATCACGTAAAGGTTTAGTAAAACAAAATGTTAAACAAGTTCTACCAATTCCTCTCCCTGTAACTGAATCTTTAGTATTTAATGCACTTAAAAGAAATTTAGATCTTACTAGAGCAAAGATAAATCCTAGTAAAGTTCCTGATAATGCTTCGGGTGTTTATTATCCATTTGGAAGAAGAATATTTTTAACAGATGGATCTACTAGCACTGCAATTCATGAATGAACACATAGTAGTTTACCTGATGCACAAGAGAAAGTAATTAAGAAGTATCAAGATAATTTTGGAGATACTGTCTATGATAATAAAACAATCGTTCCTGATGAATATTTAGATAATCCTCAAGAAATTTATGCTAGATTAATGCAGTTAAGATATAGTATTAATGCAGATCCTAATCATAAATTTACTAAAGAAGAAATACAAAATATTAAGAAGGAACATTTAGATCATTATACTCTTACAAATAGACTTAAAAATTCAGAAGGTAAAGGTAGTTTCTCAGTATCACAATTTGATAAAGATGGAAAGATAATTCAATCAGAACCATTTAATCCTGAATATAAAATTGTACCTGAAGAGTCTACGGTTACTCCACATTATAATAAAGAGAATACATATAATTTATTGAATAGATATAGTGATGATTTCTTACTTTATTTATTTAATAATGTAGCTCAAGCTCCTATTAAAAAGAAAGATACTACTTTATATGCACAAAGAGGTTTAAAAATTCCTAAGTATCAAAATTCAGGAGTTTTAAGAAATGCTTATAATGACCCAGAACATTATTATGATTATTCTAAAGGATCATATGATCCTGATACAGAACATTGATCAGATAGAGATCCTGTAACTGGAATGGAATTAAAAAATCCAAACCATCCTACTGCATTTATGCACTATGAAGTAGAACAACAATTAGGGAATAAAAGATATCAAGATAGTAACGGTAGATACTACACATTTCCAAATGGCGAAGCTCCAATTTGGAGAAATATATATGGCCCACTTTCTGAAACGCCAGGTCTTAAAGAAGTAAAATATCCAAGTTATGGAAAAGGAAAGGCTAATATGGAAGAGTCTATCAAAGATAATCTTCCAAGAATAAAATGAATTTGAAATGAGTTGATCAATGCAGGAGCATCATCAGAACAAGCTGCCGCAATATTAGGAAATTTCTGAAAAGAAAATCAAATTCAACCTTATGGCAAAGCATCGAGTAAAGGAGCTGTCGGATTAGCACAACTTCTTGGACAAAGATATAATGCATATAAGGAATATTTAAATAATAATAATTTAATAGATAGTACTGAAGCTCAAATAAAGTATTTAGTTCCAATCATATTTGGAGATGATAAAAATCCTCATAATCTAACTGGAGATTATACATACTGAATAAATAAAAATAAGCCAAAATATATTGACAAATATGATTCTTTCTTAATTGACTGAAATAAATCTCAAAGAAACGCTTTTAGAAATGCAAAAGGTCTAGATAATCTTACTATAGCATTTGCAGATAACTTTGAAAGAATGGGTAAAAATGAAGCAGATTATGAAGTTAGAAAGGAAGCTGCTAGATATATTTATAATTTAATGTTAAATGGACAATAAAATATATGATAAAGTAGTAACGGAATTGCAAGATCCTAATACACCAAAAATCGAACTAGAAGGATATGGACTTTATACTAATAAAGCTGTATCTCTTATTAAAGGCTCAAATGTGTACTATGCAGTTTTACAGAACGGATCAAAGGGAATAGAAAACTCTATTATTAGTCCTATGAAGGAAGTAATTGGAATTATGGAACTAAAGAAGAACATGAAGAGATAGATGATGTCACAATTTGTGACATCATAATTGACATACCAGATGATGTTTATACTTGAGTATTTGTAATATACTTAAAATAAACTTTTAAATTAATAAATATATAAATACATGTTTGCATTAAGAAAAATTACAGGTAATGGAAGTGAATTAAATTTCGACTTAGGAGACTATTATGTTTTAATTACAAAAGAACGTTCTCCAGAAGAATTTGAAGATAAAATGAAAGACCATCCTAGTTATGATGAGGCTTATGCTTTTATTTGCTGGAAAGATGGAGTATTACCATTATATAAAGAACAACAAAACTATATTGTTTCTGGAAATGGAACAACTTATAGTAACTTAACATATAAATAATTATGAAAACAATGACTTGAAAAACAAAATTAATTATTGCTGCAATCGTAATTGCTTTAGTATTAGCAGGTTGTGGCATTGTATCAGCTATGAGCTTTGGAAGTCTTTTACTAGCTTTAACTAGCTTTATAGTAGGTTCTGCTTGTGGCTGGTATGCAAAGAATGTTTATGATAAGTATTTCAAAGATAAGTAATGAAAATATATAAAATATTCTACATATTAGGATTAATGTTTATGGCATTATTCTTTTTAAGTACGCTAAACTCAGCAGTGCCTTTATATGCATTGCTGAGTTTAGTATCCTTTATAATTAGTGGAAAATATTATAAAGAAGATGATTAAACAGTTTATATCACAAAATATCACGGGGGGGGTA
>CAJMOW010000058.1 GCA_905215145.1 uncultured bacterium
GGGATCCCTGTTGACCGCTCTGTTGCTGAGGTCCCTGCTGACCGCTCTGTTGCTGGGATCCCTGCTGACCGCTCTGTTGCTGGGATCCCTGTTGACCGCTCTGTTGCTGAGGTCCCTGCTGACCGCTCTGTTGCTGAGATCCCTGCTGACCGCTCTGTTGCTGAGATCCTTGTTGACCGCTCTGCTGGGGATTCTTTTGGTCTTCAACATATAGTTTAAAGAATATTTCTGCATATTCTTCAACTTTATCTAAAAATGACGATTTATCTTCTATGCCGTTTTTCGTGAATGAATCAGCTAATTGATGGACAATTTTTAAAAATTCAGGATCAGTTTCATTTATACCAAGATCTTCTTTCCAAATTGCCTCTTTTGTTAGAAACATTAATTTGCAATGCCTTGGACAAGCACTGATATTTGCACCTATTTTTATCCAATCGATTTCACTCTTTAAAGTTTCTTTACTATGTCTATAATAGTTTTTTGTATCAACAATAATATCAGCTGCTTGATTTGAAATTGCTCCACACGCATACTTGATATTTATACCAAGATGAGAGAAATGCTTATAATAAACATCTTTAATTCTTTTTAGCATTCTAAAATGAGTAATTACATCAAATGGGCAACACATATAGTGCTCTATTTCATGTCTTGTAAGTACTTTTACTTCATTCTGAAACTCATGATAACTTATAGGAAGTTTTCCGAAATTAAGATGAATCTGCCAAGTCTTATCTATAGTAATATAGTATTGCCCAGTTGAATAATTAGCATCATCCGGCAAAAGCATTTTGACAATAGGCATAGGAATCCCCAAGGAATTGTGATACTCCTTGACGAATACATACTCAATTGCTTCTTGGGCTTTCAATCTATATGTTTCAATATCAATTGACATTGTTTGCTTGTAAGTATTTGAATAATTCAGAATCTTCGTCCCCTTGGTAGGTAAAGATATATTTTTTCAATCTCTTAACTGACAAGTCGCATGCATCTCGTGTAATATCCAACAACTTAAATGGTTTTACTTTTTGTATGTCACCATTTGCAAGATCGGTACCAGGAATAACCGCTTGAATAAGAGATGACAGTTGAGGATTCGATATTATTGAATCTTTTTCGAGCTTAAATGTATATTCCTTTATTTCTATCTTTTTGATAGAACGGTTAACTCGCTCTGAAATGTACTGTCGATTGGGAATATCATATCTAAATGCTAATTCTGATTTTATAGCCTTAAGCTTCGAAATGTCACCTTTTGAGTTATCTATCTGGTTGTTATAGGACACAATCTTATCATAAACTGGAGCATATTTTTCATTTAAGACTGGAACAATCTCTGCAGATATTACAAGAGAATTATATGACGAGTCTCTTATTTCTTTAAGATACTCATTGAATTCTGGAACTGAAAGTGTTCCTGTCTTAACTCTTTCAAAACCCATAAGAAGATCTTTAATACCATCAAACTCATTTTTGATCATTTGTATGATATTTCGAGTTCCATCTAAATCAATATTTGTTATAAAAATGGATGTTTGCTTCCCTGAATTTGTATTTTTCCAATGTTCAGTTAAAGTTGACACATACTTTTTGCTCAGAACAGCTCTATGCCAAATCATATATGGGGCTAAAACCTCAATATGATTTACATTGACTTCTCTGTCTCCAAGGAACCATGCAAGAGCTTTTCCATATCTGTACAGGTCTTCTTTTACTCTGACGCTTAGTGGTAACTTGATTTTTGAGCACACTTTTTCTGGTGCACACATATGACAATTCTCACAAAGACTCTTGTCAACAGACAAGTTATCATTAGACTCTTTAGAGGCTCTTTCACATAGGCGATATGAAGCAATTATGTAGTTGATAAACAATTCGGCTTCTTCTGTATATGGAATATTCTTAACAATTTCTTGAAGTTCTTCTAGATTAACATCCTGAAGATATTCCTCAATACGATCATTATAAGATGATTTATCTCGTTTTCCAATAGTACTGAAACTGTCATAATCAGGCATGGTTATCGGAAGTGCAAGAGCAAATCTATCCTTGAATGGCAAAGACAATTCTGTGTTCGCATTGTCCTTTGGGTTCAAGGTTGCAAACAGGGTGAAAGCAGGAACAATCATACTCTGATCATGATATTTTACTGACCCTTCTGCGAGCAATGACAATAGAATATTTTGTGCGTATGGAGATAAACGATTTATCTCATCAATGATTTTCCATCTTGATGTGACAAATTCGTTCCAGACCACTGACAACTTACCATTATCAAGTGGTTTGTTTCCTGTCATTTGAGTAAAATCTAAACTACCAAGGATTTTTTCTTCTGTCAATTGTGGATGTCCTCTCAATATACAATCTTCAATCTTTTCCTTGGTAAGATGGTAAAACAACTGACCTAAATACTTAGACAAGGTGGTTTTTCCTCCGCCATGTCCTCCATACAACATCATTGTACCACGCTCAACAAGTGCATTGATTACAGCAAGCGTTTCTACCAAATACACTTTTCGATCTTTCAACTTCTCGTTCGAGAACTTTGCACCTTCAAGTTCTGAATTGTGCACATACAAATTGTTTATTCGTATGTTATCCAATGCCTGAATTATATCAATATTTGTCATTATTAGTATTCTTTTGTATATGATAATTTAATAAGTCCACTCTCCAATAGTTTTCGGAGATAGTCATGATCTAAATCAGATGGCGTTAACTCTAAAGACTCTTTTTGTTGAAGCCAGTTTATCTCTGTTTCCAATCCAGATTTTTTCATGATGTCTTCAAATATCTGCTGAGTTTTATTCTTATCCTCAAGCATTGTATCTAAAGTTTCATCAGAAATAGAATTCATAAAATCAGAGAGTGGCCCTAAACCATTCACAATTGTTGCCAGAGTTCCATTTTCAGAATCATATATTGAGTCAATATCATTTTGTAATTCTGGATGAGTTTTTGCAATCTTTTCCAACATAGCTTTTTTGGTCTTGTTATAGTTTGCCAAGAATTCATCAAAGCAGTCTTTTACTTCGTCAAAAATCTTTATTTCTGAACTATGGAGCTTTGCAATTTCATTATGACATTTGTTTAGTTTTGGAACAATTTCCTCAAATTTCACAGTAAGTATCTGTGGTAGTACATTAGCGTTTCTTACTGTCTTGTAATTCTTTATGAGCAGATCTATCTCACCTTCTTTTTCGAATCCATCCCAAGTTTTATTAAACGACAATTCATCTTCTGCATAGAATTCTTTTATGTCAATGTACTTGGCTTCAATATCATTCCAAGTATTCTCAATAAAATTATTCAAGCATTCAGCTACATCTCCTTTTGTTGCCAACATGGTGTCATCGAACTTCTTGAAAAGTTGCTTAAGTGTATCATCCGAATTACTTGAGATGCCAGTATCAGAAAGTATGGTTATTACTTTCTTAATAGACGCGATTCTGTTTCTTACTCGCAAGTATAGTTTTGACTTATTTTCGGACTCATTAAGTGCTGTAAGATTCTGTCCATTTTTTATAGACTGCTTAATTATTTCGGAATAGAATGATATTGTCTCATCATTCTTTTGTTCTTCCGTATATAGATCTTCTACCTTTGTAGAAGCCAATTCAGAAATGTCTGCTAAACCAACAAATTCATCCTCTAAATCTGTCAAGAATCCATCAATATTATTCTCAAATTCATCTGGCTTATTAACAAATGCTGAGACATCTGATTTCAACTTTTTATTAAATTCAGAGATGATTTTATCAAATATACACTTGTCATCATCAAAAGAAATGTTTTCAAGTGTACTTAATATTGAATCAATTCTAGAAGAATATGTTTCATAATTACCTTTTAGGAAATCTCGCAATTTAGCAATATTATTTTCGTTATTCTTTGTATGTTCCTCAACCCATGACACAAATGCATCTAACCCTGGAGCTGTCATTTTTTCATACAAAGAATCAAATAACTGTTCAAGTTGCTTTGTGCATTTTTCAAAATCTTTTTTGGTAAGGATGTTTGAAATCCTTTCCTCAATTGCGTTAAGCTCATCTTGCCACTCTTGCTTGCTAAGCTCTAATTTAAGAGTTTCGGCATATTTATCACCCTTTTTTATCTCAAGAGCCTTATTGTATTGCTTTGTAATTTTATCAATATTCATATGGTTACTCTTTTAATAAATCTTTGATATATTCATAAACCTTGGTATAACTCAATGCTTCTGCCTGACAATCTTTACAGAACTTTAAGGTTTCGTTCATTCGAATTTTATATGTAGAATTAGTCAAACTTGTTTGAAGAAAGGCCTTGAACTTATGAATATCAGACTCGTCAATTGAAGTTTCTTTTGCAGGATGCAATTTTGCATCAATGACATTTTGAACTTCTGATCTTGGCGTCAAATATCTAGCATACTGTGTCCAACACCAATCACCATCATATCTTTGTGGCTGACCATTAGGCTTAAGATCAGAAAGGTTAATAAGTTTTGATGTCAATGAATCCTGATATATTGTATTGATAGGTAACTGATATTCTTTTTCGATAAGTTCCTTCTTATTCTTTAAGGATATCAAAATACCATTAATTTGATGTTCAACAACTTTGGCTTGTGAAACTATATTTGAGATTCTCCATACGATTGATGAAATTATTGCAAATATTGATACACCATCCTTGTCTTCTAATACGATTCTCTTACAGTTTGACAGTAATCTAGATACCAATTGTAATTCAGATACATATCCTTGGAAAGGCATTTTCTCTGGATTCGCTTTCGCATAATTCTTAGAATACAACAAATCTGTTATAGCTGCTATGTGTTGAGTTGAATTCGATATTGTTGAAACAAGCTCTGTTTGCTTTTCTTCAATTCTTGTATTCAACTGACTACGCAACAAAGAGAAATCAATCTTTTCGATATACGCTTTAAGATATAGCAATTTTATCAATGTACGCCCCTTGCTAAATCCATAAGACATATCATTATTATATGAAGCTATCCAATGGTCATTTAGAGAATCCTTCATAAAAGTCAGCAGTTCGTCCAACTTACTTACAGATCTCTCATTATTCATCATAGCTGTGAAAGAACACAGATGTTTAATGATGTAGTCTTCATTATCATAAGAACTCATCAATTTACTGGCAGTTTCTCTTGATAAAATATTTAATATTTGATCAAAGAATAAGGATTCGTTAATCCTATCTTCAATTGGGGGCAGATACAAAGCATTTCTAAAGTTTCCTACTTCTTGAAGGATCTTTAATAATGATTGATAACTTGATGTAGGCTTCTTTGCATTCTCCAATATATAGTACATTGCAAGATACTTACTTTTTGTATCAGTTATATCTGCAGATTCAAGACTGGTAAAATCCCAAAGAATATTGTCTTCATAATCCCTCTTTTCGCAGATTAGGTTTTCCATTGCTGACTCATGGTCTTTTTTCTGCGCAAGAGAAATTGTGTTAATAACACAACTATCCCCTTCCAATACAAGTCTGGAATAGTGTTCAATTGTTCTAATAGCCTCCTTTTGCTTTGTCCATTCTCTATTTTTAATAACGTCAATGGCTGTATGGAAGTCGTATGTACGATTGTCGTCAATCAAAACAATATCATTGCAAGATCCAGCTACTATGACAATTTTTGCCACAGAGTCAATAAAATCTGCTATTTGTCCCCCAAAATTGAACTGATAGTGATTGTAATCCTCAAAAACCAACTTTTTCATTTTACAGATTGGCAGAAGGTTACCTGAACCATCCTTACATACTTCTTCTTTCAGTTGGCTTATATATTCATGTTCTTGGAGATATACTATTCTAATAGTTTTACTTGCATTGGTATGCAAGTCATTCTTTTGTGATTTGATATAGTCTTTAAGCCTGAGGATATACTTTTTTAAAGGTTCATCCTCTAAAATAGGTACAAAGATAATTGTATTGTCACTACTACGAGAAGTCAAAAAGACACTCTGTCTGAAATTTGAGGATTCAAGTTTTTTATCCAAACTCATATCCTTATATTTCAACTTCGGAGAGCCAATAGGCTGTTCAATGATTTCCCTAATGGCACGTAATGAATACTGCATATAAATCTCATTTCCTGATTTAATTTTGCAAGTTTCAAAAATACTATTAAGATTCTCAAAGTTATCATCAATTGTTTCCTCTTCGACAGAAGATTCAATAAATTTAATAGAATCTAAGATAAAATCTTTTGTCTCTCGTGTTACTTGGTCCTCATTATCCTCATACTGACTAATAAAGTCGTATGTTAACTCTAGTAATGGAATCAAGAAAGTTGTAGCAAGTGCTTTCTCTTTGTTATTTCTGCATGCAGTTGAAAAAGCAATTTTACCGTCAGAATTAGAACAAGCAGAGAGAATATAGCTAAAATACTTACCAACGTTTCTTATATAATCAACGCTTGTGTATTTCCCTTGTTCTTTACACTTTTCAAGATATGCAGAAAAATCATCACTAATTGCAGGATTGAGTTCTTTTACTACAGATACTAACTCATCTGTACAGAAGAAATCTTCTGCACTATCCTTCATTGCCTCTCTGTATGAATCCTCAATCTTAATGGATTGTGGTTCAAAATCTAGTAAAAGTCTACCAACAATCGGACGAATGTAACTATTCATTTGATTGAAATAAGAAACCTTTAGGTATTTTACTTCTTCACCACTTTCATCTATTGGCTCATTGAAAATGTCCTTTACAAGGAATTCTGTTGCATCATATTCCTTATAAATACTATAATCAATGGCATCCCACAATTTCTGTATATGACCTGGACGACAACGAGACATCCACCATATAAAATTCACATATCCATTAGCGCACTCCTTCATAAACTTACGTTTAAGTAAGGCTACCGTTGGAAATGGAATCTGAATTGTCTTCAGTCTTCTATTAGCAGCTGTTTCGCTATCATTATTTCCATCTGTTCCCTTTTCTTTTGCTACTTCATAGCCAGAAGCTGGTCCATTGCCAATAACTAATAAGAAAGGTTTTGTCTGAACAACTTGATCAAACAATTCACGAAGGATACCACCCCCAGATGATTCAACATAACGTTTGAGTTCATAGAATTTTGACTCAAATTCATCCACAAGGAGTATAGGAGGTGTAGTGCTTTCTAATGCTTGGCGGATAACTTCTTCGGAAAAAACAAGTTTGCTAATTTCTGATTCTTTGGTATCATTTGAATCCAATGTGACAGGAATGAAATCTTCCAAATACTGGTTTAAGCTTGGATTCTCAGAATCATCACCAGACTTAAAATCAGGGAAATCAATATCGTTTATATCATTCCAATTAGAGTTTCTCAATTTGTCGATCTGCTCTTTAATGATACTATTGATAATTCTGCTAAGTTGGTTATTTTGAACCTTACCAGATTCCAATGACTCTGCTTCCTTCTTTACAGCATCAACAATCTTAGCCAAAGGCATGTAGAAGGTAGGCGTTTTTAGCACTTCCCAACCGTAATGGAATAGATAGTATAATGTTGTTGATTTACCAATACCAAAAGCCCCCTGTAACATTATTGGTTGGATATTGCCTTTGTTACAGCCTTCTTTTAGATCAGACTCTACAGTTTCTCTTAGTTTTTTATGTTCGTTACTAAGATCAACCCATTTAGTTCTTTTTATGAGTGGGATGTAAGTTCCTGCCATATTATTACTTTAATCTAATTGTTATCGTTTTATTCAGAAGTGGAGATTCTATTTGGTATAAACCTTTTCGCAAACC
>CAJMOW010000059.1 GCA_905215145.1 uncultured bacterium
GATTGTTAGAACTTTAATAGAATGACTGTCAGTGTGAAGTTGTCTGAAAACTCAGTGGATAGGGGGTAAATTGTCAGAAAATAGGGGTTGCGAGTTTTCCGCAAAGCTGGTGTAGCACTTACACTTCCACATCCCTTAATCAATCCCCATTTTATCACCATTTCCCATAATCTCCCATTCCCTTATTATTCTCACACAATCTATCCCAAATCCCCACTATCCACCCACTTATTTTCCATACAATCCCCATATATTTCCTCATACACAAAAATAAGGGACTGTATTTAACAATCCCTTAAAATCAATGTTTTTAGCCATTTTATAATTTTGCACTAAATGTATATATAGTTATTATTATATAAATAGATATACAAATAGTGCAAAATTTTCTTAATCCAATGTTGTCTTGTTTTTTGCTCAAAAATAGTGCAAAATTTATTTATCCTTAATCAACATATTATCTAACTTAATAATTTCTTTTTGTAACGAATCAATTCTTTTATTCACTAACATATTAAATCCTTCTACGGCTTCTTCATATGTATCAGTAAAGAATCTTGCATAAAGGCTCACACCATTCTTTTTTAAATCCTTGCCATTTGCTTTATATTCATAAAAATTATAACTATCACTTTTTACTATCCTACCCTTTATAGGTTTACACATTAGATTTGTAGCTCTTTCATCTTCTTTATAAGCGAAAGCCAAATATCTCTGTTATAATGTTCTTCATCAATATTCTGTAAATTTTCAAAAGTATCTCGGAAACAATATATATTTACACAATAAATCATCTTTCTTTTTTCTCCTTTTTTAATTTTCTTATTCAAAATATTCGCATTGTTCTAATTGATTATCATTCATTGTATAAAGTAATGCTCTACCCAAAGTATTATCAGTTCCAATACCTAAATAAATTTCATTTTCGATTCTTTTGTATGATGAATACCATCCACATTCTTCTTTGCATTTACAATCTTCACAAATCATATTTTTATATTTCTTCTCCTTTTTATAATGACGATATTATTTTAATATCATCTACAATACTATATTGTTTATCACCTTGACTTGTATTGCAAACCATAAACCATTTATCAATATCATTATAACTTAAATCTCTTAATAGTTTAGTGTTGTGCATTTTATCCTTTGTTATTCCATTCAAATCTTCTCTCGCTGACTGTAATGATTTTAGGTCAAATTTCATCTTACTAATGTTTAATGTAATAGCATAACACTGGTAAAATTTATCAAAATTCCACCCATTCTGAATCCATTTAGGGTCATTTTCACTTTTGTCTTTAACTATTGCGTTGCATAAATCATAATAGTCTTGACGCTTGTTTATATATCTTCCCCAAAAGTCAGAATATTTCTTAACTCCTAATTTTTCCATTGCATAGCCTTGAATACGGAACAATTCTTCTCCTAGTTCATCTGTTACCGATGCACAAATAATAGTGTTGTTTTCTTTTACGGCTTTATAACCAGTTGTAATTGCAATTTCTTTACTATTACTCATAGATTTCAGAGCATTTACTAATGACGGTTTTAATATATCATATGCCTTATCAACATATTCAATAAAACTATCATCAAATCCATATTTTTCACCTATAAATGCTGAATTTCTATGCTTGTCATTTAAAATTGCATAATAATTATTGTTAATCATATAACAAAGTCTTAATAATTCTTTATTCGACACAAACAAAGTTCCGTCAATGTCACTTTTACTTAATTGTGATAATAATATATATTCAATGTCTGGTAATGTAGTTGATTTACCATCTTTTTTTATCAGTGCTGAATTATATATCTCTATTATTTTATATTTAGTTTTATCCTTTTCTATCTTACAAATTTTAGATAATTCACTTAATTGTTTATCTTTAGAATTTCCTCTAAGATATGGCAGTTCTAAGAAATTAGTTAGTTCTCGATAATTCAATTCTGATTGACTATCTACTAACATTTGTAACTTTTCTTCGTCTTTAATATCAATCATACATATTCCTTTAACTGAAAATTTCGTTTATTAACTACTATCCTCACTTTCCTATGACTTTTCTTCTTTTAAAACTTTCACAGTCTGTTCATTTCTCATGTCCTATCAAGAGTAGCTGTTCCAACCTCTAAAGCTCTGTTTGCTTTATTTAGCTTTAATGTCCAGTAATGATAATCTATCTTCCCGATATACTTCCTTGCTTTTAACTGATAGATATTATTTGTAAGTTGTTCCAACTCCTTATCAAATTCTTTTTCAAAATCTACCTGCTCTACTGGTATTCCACCATAAAAAGTATTACTCATTCCATTCCTCCACTAAATCCTAGTTTATTTCCTTTAACTGGCAGATTAAATTTCTGATATGCTCTCTGTTTGTCTTATCGCCATAACACCCACAGTAGAATATACTCCATTCATCTAAATCACTTTCAATGTCTTGAATTAATTCCTTGATTAAATTATCAATATTTAATTCACTAAAATCATATAATCTGCTTTCGCAATATTCATTTTCGGAAATAATATATATAGAATAAGGATTTAATACTAATATAAATTCAGTTCCTTCTTCATCAAACCATACCATTCCTTGACCTTTTGTTTTATAGTCTAAAAATGCTTGTAATAAGTCCACTGGTACGTTTGTTGTGTAACTTGGTGTTCCAAAAAATACAATGTTGTTATTATCTTTTATCTTAAAATCACACCAACCATGTTTAGGATTACTAATCATTATTGTTTTCCTCCATGTCCATATTCATCTTCACTCTCTTCAAAAGCCTTTATAAACATTTCGGCTATTTCTTTTTCATAATTTCCACATAGTCCTTTGCAATCAATGTCTGTGGCAACTCTTGAGAAAAAATCTTTAAATTTATCAACAATATAATCTCCTATAAAATCATTTGGAATATCAATAATTACTTTCATTTTTATCTTCACTTTTTTTCTTCAATCATACAAGCGTAGCTAAAATCGCATAACTTGTCACTTTTCAATAAATTCCGCAAGACACTTAATATCGCCATAGCCAACTCTTCGTCCGTCATTCTCCTAATTCGGTCTGCGTTAATCTGCTTATGTAACTTGCTTTCTTGGTACGGTTCCAGTGCTTTCTTCTTCACTGGAATACAACCAACAACGCTTTTTCTTTCACTAACAACTTCAAAATACTTATCTTCCCATTCTAATACAAAATCAAGGTTATACGAACTATATCCAATGTGGTAATAGTCCTCTCCGACTTCTTTGTACTTGATTTCGTAATAAGGTTTTCCATTAATCATACTTACAATAATGTCTATTTCACTAACTTTAATACGTTCTGTTTGTTTATTATCTTTATCTTGTGTGAAAGCAGATTCTTCCATCTTTATTCTTCCTCCTTCTCTATATGCGGTATATCTACAAGTGGCGTCCAATAAATCACTTCAAAATATCCAGAATACTCAGTAAAATATGTCCATCTTTTAAAACCAAAATTTTGATCTCGAAACCAACTTGCAATTCCGTACATTAGATTCTTTTCTTTTAATTCATCATTCTTACTTTTGTAAAGGATTAACACGTCTTCATTCAAAGGTGGCATTTCTTCACTTGTCTTTTTCCAAATACTCATTCCGCACCTCTCAATCAAAGTAAATATATTAAACAAATGATGTAGTGAAAAACTTGGTCTTGCGTGTATGTAATCTTATTCCATCTAGCCTTTAAAGAGTCAATAATTAGATGCGAAATAAAGATTACTGCCAACTGCCATGTCCAACCAAATACTACTAGAAATGGGACACAATACAATGCACAATGTACAAATAAATGATACCAATTTTTTCCTTTTGTTTGCGCAATAAAATCGCATTGTAATACATAATCACCAACTAAGTGACACAGAACAACTAATATAATAGTTTTAATCATTTTCTACACCTCTCAATTCTTTCAGTTTTGCTTCGGCTTCCTCTCTGTTTAGAAACAAACCATCATCAAGTTGCCCTGTAATACTGCTTGACAAAAATCCGTTCTCTCCCTCACAATAAATTTCAATTCTAGGTTTTCTATAGGATATATAAACGAATTGATTTACAATATGCTCACAAATTATATATTTTCTATTTTCATAAGATACTTCGTATATTGTATCTCCCACCTTGCATGGCAATTTCAATAGTAATCCCTGTTCCTCAGCATCCTCGTAGGCTTTGAGTTTTCGATAAACAGCATCTATTTCCTCACAATCCGGTTCACATGCCCTTTCCCACATTTCATCATCAATCCATGACGGATTTCTTTCTGTTAATCTTTCCATTTTATTCCTCCAATTCACTAATAGTAGATTCATCTACTTCATAAGCACATACTGTTAATAAATTAATACCGTTACTAACAAAACAAGATGTGGCAATTCTATATGTTCCATCGTCTAATGGTAATAAAGCTCCTTCCACCTATTCACCATTATCAAGTTTTTTTGCACGATATAAGTATTTATTATCCATATTGTTTCTCCTTTATAATATTCTAACAATCTGCTCATAGAAACTGTCTTTACTTAATCTTACAGGGTTTCCATGAATGTCACCTGTTACATATACTGCCATATTTCACCTCTTACACACTAAAATCTCAACATCGGTATCTGCAAAAATATCTTTAATCTGTTCTGAGACATTATTCCAGTTCAGTCTATCTAAACCACAACCAATTACAGGCATTGCAATCTTCTTGATATTATGCTCTAAACAAATTCGTTTCATCTTTTCGAGTGCGAGTCTCATAGTAATTATTGTTGGCTTGTGGAAATATCTCTCTTTTGTAATAAGATTTAATACTCTACCTTCTAATAGACAGTCACCACCAATTCTTTTATGAGTATACTGATTAAGATAATCTGGATATTTTGTCTGTAATTTTCTTTTCAAATTAAACCTTTTATTGAACTCGACTACAATTCCTTTACCCATTCCAAAATCTGCACTAATACAATGTGCTAAATAATAATCTTCTAGTACTGCAAACAAGTCTTTATTTTCTTCTCTATATTTCATCTATTTTACTCCACCTGCTTTTACAATCTCCAATAAATCATCTACCAAATCCTTGACTTCATACATCATTATAGTGTCGTAGGATTTTGACTGTTGTTCCGCTGTTTTATTTCCATACTTTGTACAGTCTTTAAGGAATGCTGTGCGTTCTTCTAACTGCTCCACAACCTTATCCGGGTCGTAGGCGGTCGGCTGTGCGTCTATCCTGTTTATCAGTGTTTGTCTTTCATAATACATATCCATAAACCCATTTTTTTCTGCATAGTCTCTATCTCTTCTTGTTTCTTCTAACAATTTCTCATCCTCAATCAGTCTGCCCATCATTTTTACCTCCTTTAAATCTTCTTCTTTTCTTATATTTACAATTTTCTTTGTAGTTACAAGTTATAATTCCTAATTGAAAAATGTTTTCATAACTATTGTAATGACAATTATGTTTTGCTTTACATTCTTCTCTATATATCCAAGACATATTATACCACCTTTCTAACAAATTGTCAAGTACCCATTTACCAATAATTTAAAAGTTCTATAAGCATCTTCTATTGTATCAAAATGTGTATTGATATTGATACCCTTTGTAAAAATTTCGTACATATCACCATATGGATTTAATGTTGAATTAGTATCATGTCCTTGTTCTTTCATCCATTTTGTAAATTTATTAAGTAAAGCCTTAAAATATTCTTTTTCTGTTTCTTTAGAATTGAACATATATATTGTTTCAACACTAAGAATATATTTCTTTTCATCTTTCAGATAAATTAAGTCAATATCATTCATTGTTTCTAAATTAGCATAACAACTGGATAAATCATCATAAGACTTTAAACCCCAAATAAATTTCATTGAACTATTTTCTGTAGAATCTTCGTTGTAATCATTATAATATTCTTCTGTAATTTTTTCTTCATGTTTATCAATAAAATATTGAATGATATTGAATGGAAAATACTTACTTAACTTACCATACCAAATATTAGACAATGAATTACATTCACCAATAGGATAGCCATATTCATCTTTCTCCCAACTGTTCATGCAAGCATAATCATGGTTCTTATTCAGTTTTCTATATTTGCAAAAAATACAGTTATATTTTTGTTTTAATAATTCTAAGTTCATACTATTCTCCTTTTATTTAATTATTTACTTCAACTTCCTCAATAGAAACTTTTACAATAGATAGTTCTCTACTAATAAATTTATTGTCTTCTTTAATTTGATTAGCATAAAATATACTATGATATAATTTAGCTTTTCTAAGCTGTTTATCCCATTGATTATATCCAATATAGTATAATCCGTTTTTATCTTTTATTGCATATGCAAAATCATTTATATTATTCATAATTGTTGCCTCCATTATACACATCACAATATTTCATTATTTCAATTAATGCTTCTTCATCTGAAAGACTTGCATTATATAATATCTCTGTAATATAATTTATAAATAACTGTTTCCCAAGTTCTAAAGAATTTTGTCTATCTTTTTCTGATTGTTTAAAATAATCAGTTTCTGCTTGATGATACCCTTCTGAATATCCTTCTCTATATGATTCTAATTCTTTTTCATTCATAAATTCGCCTCCATAATTTCCTTTAGTGTCATTGGCGTATAATCCATATAATCTAACATAGCACCAACATTATATGCTTTAGCTTGTGGACAATCAGTATATCCTTTTAATTCTCTATCGGCAAAATAACTATTTACATCGGCTAAATATTCTTTATATTTTTGCCATTCATCAGACTTATGAACATGACCATATAAATGAATCCAACCTTTGTGCTGATTATTCCAAAATAATATTGGATAATGACTTAATACAATATTATAGTTCATGCCATTGAAATTATCTGTAATTTCTTTATATGGTGTAATTTCAGTAAATAATTGACTGACCCTATTATCTTTAAGTCCTTTTTCATCGTGATTTCCGACAATTAAATGTCGCACTCCTTTAAGTTGAGATATAATACTACAAGCATATTCATTATCTTTGTTACTGCCAAGTCTTGCTATATCTCCTAATACATATACATGGTCATTATTATGAACTATATTGTTCCAATTTGTTATAATTCTTTTATCGTCTTCTAAAGTTCTGTTATCATGTTTGTTTACACAACCTATGTGCAAATCTGATAAATAGTAATACATATTTTTCTCCTTTTTTAAAATCTAGTTTAATTTAGTATTTTAGGTTCTGGTAATGTTATCAATTTATCATAACCTAATACAACTAACTTATAATCATCTTCTGCTGTCTGAATAAATTTTACAACTGCTCTATATAATCCTTCCACAGTCGGCTTTTTAATGTTCCATTCAAACTCAATACTTAAATCATATCGGTCTTGGATTAAATCACAAAATTTTGAAATATTTTTTGGTTCTTCTCCTAATGGTTTTTCATCAATATAGATGATGTTTTTAATGTTATCTACTGCAAAATAAACTTTTCTTTTCATAATATCTTTCCTTTCTTTATTTTTTAACTTTACATATATTATATCATACTTTTAACATAAAGTCAAGTATTATTTGAAACACTTTTTATTAAATATATAAGTATATTATACCATATAATTACATAAAAGTCAATAGTTATTTTAAAAATATTTTAATAATTTTATGTGCATAATATATTATCTAAATGATACATATTTATATAAAATAGATAATATATTATATATACTATTA
>CAJMOW010000060.1 GCA_905215145.1 uncultured bacterium
TATATCGATGCACCAGGGGGACTTATAAATGTTAATGATAAAATAAAAATAGAAAATTCGAATGAAATTAATGGTAGTATAAATTTAGCTTACGTTTCAGAACTAAAAGCAACTATTCCGGTATATTTATATGCACTCATAAATAAAGATTATGATATAGTTAAATTAGATGAAATTAAATATGATAACGAAACAGTAGAAGAAGCCTTATATAGAAATGATTTATTATTAAAAGAATCAATTAATAATGCAACACTTGTAGCTTTTAAAAAAGCAGGAAAAACAGTTAATATAATAACTAATAAAATATATGTTACACATATAGAAGATAAAAATACAACTGATTTAAAAATAGGTGATCAAATAATAAAAATCGATAATACCCCAATATTTAATAAAGAACAATTATACAATATCTTATCTAACTATAAAGAAAATGATGAAATAAAAATAACTGTTATAAACAACCAACAAGAATATATCAGAACAGCTAAAATGAAAAAACTAAATGATAGAATAGTTATTGGAATATTAATATCAGAATTATATGATTTAAATACAGATCCTAACATACAATTTAATTTTGATAAATCAGAAACAGGACCATCTGGTGGACTTATGCTTTCACTTGCTATATATGATTATTTAACAAATGAAGATATTGCAAGAAACAGAAAAATTGTTGGAACAGGTACTATCGATAGCGATGGTAAAGTTGGAAGCATTGGTGGAGTAAAATACAAATTAAAAGGTGCAGTAAAAAACAAAGCTGATATATTTATAGTTCCGGATGGTGAAAACTACGAAGAAGTTATGAAATTAGTTAATGAAAACAACTATAATATAAAAATAATTAAGGCAATAACACTAGATAATGTCATAGAAGAATTAAAAAAATAAAAACTCTATAAGATGTTTCATCAAATAGAGTTTTTATTTCATATTTTTTTCAACATAAAATACCAATCTTAATAAATCAACAATTAATAATATTCCAATTATATTTAGTAGAAAAAACAAGAACATATTTTTATTAAAATTACCTATACCATTAAAAAGACATAACCCAATTAATACTAAATAAAATAATATACAACCAATAAAAATTCCATATCTTTTAGCTGGTTTAGTTTTTTTATTAGTAATAATTGATATAAGACCACCATCCATCATTGCTTGGGCCATATTATAAGAATTTTTCATATCCTACCTCCAATAGATAGTATATAAAAATAATCAAAAATTTTCAATACTTACTTTAAATATATAGGTAAAATAATAATGATAATTAAAATAATTTATGGTATAATTAGTTTGGTGATAAAATGAAACTATCAGAAGTAGATATAGCAAAAGTTTCACCTGGAATAAAGCAATATATTGATGTAAAAAAATCAAATCCAGATGTAATAATATTTTTTAGGTTAGGAGATTTTTATGAAATGTTTTTTGAAGATGCAGTAAACATTTCAAGAGAATTAGAACTAACACTTACAAGTAAAAATGCAGGATTAGAAGAAAGAATTCCAATGTGTGGAATACCATATCATGCTGCAAAATTATATATAGACAAATTAGTAGAGAAGGGCTACAAAGTAGGAATTTGTGAACAATTAGAAGATCCTAAAAAGGCAAAAGGAATAGTAAAAAGAGATATAGTACAAATAGTTAGTAAAGGAACTATAATGGATAACGAATCTCTAAAAGAATATGAAAACAATTATATTGGTAATATAGTTGATTTTAATCATGTATATGGAGTTAGTTATATTGATATATCAACAGGTGAAGTAAACGTATTTTTAATAGAACATAATAATACTAAATTAGTAAGTGAAATTGTTAGTATAGGAATAAAAGAAGTAATTGTAACTGATAAAGTAGACATATCTATAACTTCTATACTAGAAAACCAATTTAAAATAACTACTACTATATCAAACGATGAAAGTAATACAGAATATGAATATGTCTATAAAGATATAGAAGATATAAGATACATAGAAACACTAAAACACCTACTTACATATATATCAAATACACAAAAAAGGAACCTTTCGCATCTACAACATGCAACAATAAAAGAAAATAAAAATTTCTTAAAAATGGATATACATACAAAAAGAAATTTAGAATTAACTGAAACATTACGTTTAAAACAAAGAAATTATTCATTAATATGGTTACTTGATAAAACAAAAACAGCAATGGGTTCAAGAATGCTTAAAAACTTCATAGAAAATCCATTGATAGATTCAAAAGAAATAAATAGAAGATATGATTATGTAGAAACATTATTAAAAGAGTTTATAATAAAAAGTGATCTAGAAAAATATTTATTTGAGGTATATGATTTAGAAAGATTAAGTGGTAGAATTGCGTTTGGTTCTGCAAATGCTAGAGATTTACTACAACTTAAAAATTCACTTAAATTTTTACCATACATAAAAGAAATATTAGAAAAAATAAATTATGATAAGACAATAGATACATTAGATGAATTATATGACTTACTTGAAAAAAGTATATATGAAAATCCTCCTGTATCATTAAAAGAAGGATATTTAATAAAAGAAGGATATGATAAAGATCTAGATGAATTAAAAAATCTAAGAAAAGGTGGCAAAGATTTTGTTGCACGTTTTGAAATAGAAGAAAAAGAAAGAACAGGAATAAAAAATTTAAAAGTAGGCTATAATAGAGTGTTTGGTTACTATATAGAAATTAGTAAAGGAAACACAAATTTAATAAAAGAAGAGTACGGATATGAAAGAAGACAAACATTAAGTAACTGTGAAAGATATATAAGTCCAATTTTAAAAGAAAAAGAATCCCTTATATTAAATGCAGAAGAAAAAATAATTGATTTGGAATATGAATTATTTAATTTAATTAAAAATAAAGTCAAAGAATATATTCCTAAACTTCAAAACATATCTAAAGTTATAAGTGAAATCGATGTTTTGCAATCATTTGCTACAGTAACTGAAGAAAATAACTATGTAAGACCAACAATAACAGAACAGGAAATAGAAATAATAGATGGAAGACACCCTGTTGTAGAAAAAGTACTTGAAGGAAAAGAATATGTTGAAAATGACATAATAATGGATAAAAACACAAATATATTATTAATAACTGGTCCAAATATGGCTGGTAAATCTACTTATATGAGACAAATGGCTATAATAGCTATAATGGCTCAAATAGGTTGCTTTGTGCCTGCTAAAAGCGCTAAAATACCTATTTTTGATGCAATATATACAAGAATAGGTGCTAGTGATGATTTAGTAAGTGGTGAATCAACATTTATGGTAGAAATGTTAGAAGCAAATAATGCTATTTCAAACGCTACTAATAAAAGTTTAATATTATTTGATGAACTTGGTAGAGGAACAGCAACATTTGATGGAATGGCTTTAGCGCAAGCTATAATTGAATATATACATGATAATATAAAAGCTAAAACATTATTTTCAACCCATTATCATGAACTTACTGATCTTGAAAACACATTAAAAACATTAAAAAATGTTCATGTTAGTGCACATGAAGAAAATGGTAATATAACGTTCTTACACAAAATTAAAAATGGTAGCATTGATAAAAGTTATGGTATACATGTTGCTAAACTTGCAAATCTTCCATCAGTATTAATTAATAGAGCAAATCAAATACTAAATGTATATGAAAATAAAGAAATGAAAAGAGATATAAAAATTCAAGAATCACTTCCTATAGAAGAATTAATCCCAAAAGAAAGTGAAATTGAAAAATACGTAAAATCAATCAATCCACTTGAAATAACACCACTTGAAGCTTTAAATATATTATATAAATTAAAAGAAAAAATAAAATAGGAGATATATATGAAAATATTAATTAAAAATGGTTTAGTTGTTACAGTAAATAAAAATGATGAAATAAAAAAAATGGATATTTTAATAGAAAACGATGAAATAAAATTTCTAGGTGATTATAATGGACCATATGACAAACTAATTAATGCGGAAAATAAAGTAATAATGCCAGGTCTTATAAATACTCATACACACTTAGGAATGTCTATTTTTAGAGGTACTAGTGATGGTCTTCCATTGATGAGTTGGTTAAATGATAAAATTTGGCCTATTGAAGACAAATTAACATCTAAAGATATATATTATTCAAATTTAATTTCTTGTATTGAAATGATTAAAACAGGTACTACTATGTGTAATGATATGTATTTTGGTGTTGATGAAGGAATAAAAGCAATTATTGAATCTAAAATTAGATGTGTATACACTAGATGTTTAAATGATCCAGATGAGTTTGGTGATAGAAAAATTGAAGAATTTCTAGAAATGTATAATAAATATAAAGATACAAATCCATTAATAACATTTAGTGTTGCGCCACATTCCATGTATACATGCTCATA
The DNA here is from genome assembly GCA_905215145.1 of uncultured bacterium. The sequence goes on from CAJMOW010000060.1 coordinate 4,424, forward strand.
TAACTATTTAGAAAAACTAAAAAAAATAGCTGATAAAAACAACTTATTAATACATATACATAGTAGTGAAAATCTAGAAGAAATGAATACAATAAAAGAAAAATATAATATGACACCAATAGAATTATTAAATAAACTTGGATATTTAAATAACAAATTAGTAATTGCGCATGGTACATATATTACTGATAATGATATTTTACTTTTAAAAAACAAAAATGTATCAATAAGTCATAATCCAATAAGTAATCTAAACTTAGGTTGTGGAGTTGCCCCAATAAAAAAACTAATAGATAATAACATTAATATTTCTCTTGGAACAGATGGGCAAGGAAGTGGTAACAATCTTAATATGTTCAACCACATGGGATATGTTGATCTTCTTCAAAAAGGATTTAATCAAAATGCAAAAGCATTAGATGCATATGAGGTTATAAAAATGGCAACAATAAATGGTGCAAAAGCCCTTAATGTAGATAATATAGTAGGTAGTATTGAAATAGGTAAAAAAGCTGATATTATAATTCTTGATATGAACAATATAGAAATATATCCAACTGTAAATTTAATATTTGATATAGTACATAATGTATCAATAAATAATATAGAAACAACTATAATAAATGGAAATATATTAATGGAAAATCATAAGCTTTTATTAGATATTAATATAGAAGAAGTAAAACAAAATATAGAAAAAATATTAAAGAAAACTGGTGAAAAATAATGAAAATATTAAAAAAAGAGAACTGGTGGATATGGCTTTTACTTGCTATTTTTTCAAATGGTGGTAATGTAATTGTGCTAGGCGCACTTTTAGATGTATATAAAAAAGATTCTTGGTATTCAAAATGGTATTATTGGGTACTTGGAATACCTTTTGTAATCCCATTTATAGCAATGGTTTGTATATTTTATTTAGAAATAATATGTAAAACAGCTTATAAATTAGAAGTATCAGGAAAAGAAATATACCTTTCACCTTATACTTGGATAATATGTCTTATAATTCCTATAATAGGATGGATATTTGGCTTAATAATGTTTATTTACCTACAAGTAGATATTTTATATAGATTATATTTAGGCAATGGAGAAAAATATATTAATCAATAATATATTTTTTTACTTGATTTTAAATTTAAATTTATATATACTTAATATGGAGGGTATTTGGTTATGGATGTAAAAGTTAATTTTAATGGAACAGAAAAAAACAAGAACGAAATAATATATAATAATATTATTGGAACTATGGAAGATATGAATATATCTAAACAAGAACAAATTGAATATTTAAAACAAAAAATAACATATTTAGAAAGTACATCAAGAGATAAAACAATTTTAATAGCAACTATATTAATTGGATTTATATTTTTGTTATTTGGAACATACCTAATGAGTATAGATATTAAAATATATGGAGCAATATTTATAATTGCAAGTTTCGTTGCTGTTGTAACAAAAATTGTATTAATGTTTAGAAAATTACAAGCATCATGTAAAGATGGAAAATTTGATACAGTTGAGCAATTAAGAAAGATATTAAATTTAAAGTTAAAGTAATTTAACTTTTTATTTTATTTTTAAGACATTTATAAAAAAATATGATAAAATTATCTAGGTGATAGAATGGAACAATTAAATAGAAGTGAACTTCGAGTAAAAATAATGACAATACTTTATCAAATAAGTATTTATGAAAAAAATAAAATAGATTATAAATTAGATGATATCTTTAAAGAAGTATTAGAAATAGATAATGAATTTGTTAAAGAAACAGTTTATGGAGTAATTACTTATAAAGATGAAATAGATAAAATAGCAAACGAAAATATGAATGATTGGACTATAGATAGGTTAGGTTATACAGATCAAGCAATACTTAGAATGGGAATTTTTGAACTTCTATATACTCAAACTCCTGATATAGTAGCAATCAACGAAGCAGTTGAGTTAGCTAAACAATATAGTGACGAAAAAGTAAAAAATATGATAAACGGGGTAATGGATAACATATTACATAATAAGTAGGTGAATATATGAATGATTCAAGCAAATACTTAACGGTAACCGCACTAACCAGATATATTAAATATAAAATAGATAGTGATGAACATTTAAGACAAGTCTTTTTAAGAGGCGAAATATCAAACTTTAAATCACATACAACAGGACATTTATATTTTTCTTTAAAAGATGAGACAAGTAAAATAAATGCGATTATGTTTAATACAAACGCTAAAAAAATCGAATTTAAACCAGCAGATGGAATGAAAGTATTAATAGTTGGAAGAATAAGTGTTTATGAAGCAACTGGAAACTATCAAATATATGTAGATGAAATGATTCAAGATGGTATTGGAAATCTATATCTGGAATTTGAAAAATTAAAGAAAAAACTTGCAGAAGAAGGTTTATTTGACAAATCCAAGAAAAAGTCAATACCACTATTTCCAGAAAAAATAGGTATAGTAACCGCACCGACGGGTGCAGCTATAAAAGATATATTATCTACTATAAAAAGAAGATATCCAGTATGTAAAACATATCTTTTTCCAAGTTTAGTACAAGGTGAATTTGCTAAAGATGATATAGCAAAAAAAATAAAATTTGCTCAAACTTATGATTTAGATGTATTAATAGTAGGTAGGGGTGGAGGTTCTATAGAAGATCTATGGCCTTTTAATGAAGAAGTTGTAGCACGTGCTATATTTGATTGCAAAATTCCTGTTATCAGTGCTGTAGGACATGAAGTAGATTTTACAATAGCAGATTTTGTTGCAGATCTTAGAGCACCCACACCAACAGGAGCTGCAGAACTTGCTGTACCTAACATATTTGATGTGATAAAACAAATAAATAATTTCAAAATAAGATTAAATGAAAATATTAATACAAAAATAAATTATCAAAAATTAAAATTGGACTCAATTAAAAGTTCATTTGTGATTAAAAATCCAATGTTAATGTATGAAAATAAAAAGCAAAAAATTGATCAATTATTTGAAAACCTAAACAAAAATATATTTATAAATGTATCTAAAAAACGTATGGAATTAGATAATATTAAAAACCATTATATATTAAAAAATCCTATTGTTTTATATGAAAAAAAGAAAGATTATTTATCTAATTTAATACAAAAATTAGAACTAGTTAATCCACTAAATATATTAAAAAAAGGTTATACATTAACAT
>CAJMOW010000061.1 GCA_905215145.1 uncultured bacterium
AATATTATTGTCGTAATATGTGCAATGACAAAGTATTTACTTGTTTTAACTGCATATGAAAATGTTACGGATGCATCTAATAGTATTCATTTTGATAAACAATTACCATATACCAATTTAAGATATCTGATTGGTTCATTAACACTAGCATACATATTAATTTACCAAAGAAAATTGTTAAATATAAAATAAAAATTAATGAATAAAATATAACTTAATTAGATATTTCAAATAAAGCATAGAAAAAATATATATTTTAACGTATAATGTTAGTAGTTTTAAAATTATATTGTGTGTTATTCAATGAGAATATATTAAATGATTTAGTATTTAGAGGAGGTTAAATAATGAATAAAATAAATAATGAGTTACAGAAGTACGTTGAAGAAAGAATATTTCCAATATATGACAATAATGATTCAGGACATGGTATTGATCATATAATGTATGTAATTGGAAGAAGTTTTAAGTTTGCTAATCAATTTGAAAATATAGATCTTAACATGGTTTATGTAGTAGCTTCTTTTCATGATTTAGCGCATCATATTGATAAAGACAATCATGAAGTATTATCAGCTAATTTATTCTACCTGAACGAAAAGATGAAAGAATTTTTTACATATGAACAAAGAGGAATAATTAAAGATGCGATTGAAGATCATCGAGCAAGTTTAGACCATGAACCTAGAAGTGTTTATGGTAAAATAATATCTTCAGCGGATAGAAATATTGATATTATATCTTCTTTAAAAAGAACACATGCTTATACAATTAAACATTATCCAGAATTAGATTTAAATGAGATGATTAATCGTGCATATAACCATATCAATGAAAAATTTGGAGATTGTGGTTATGCAAAAGTATGGTTTGTAGATGAAGAATTTGATAAATTTAAAAATGATGTTAAAGAGTTGTTAAAGGATAAATATACTTTTGGGATTAAGTATATGGAGGTAAATAATATTATAGATACCAAAGAAAAGAAAAAAATTAAAACCTTATAAACAATTGAGTTGGTGAGTTGATTTCAATTAAAGCACACGTTGTAGATATTTACAGCGTTTTTTTATATATGAATTATCAAATATGATTATTTTATGAAATTTATATTTTCTTATTAAAAAAATGATATAATGACTATACAGATATTACATAAGATAAAATAAGTAAACTATCAGTAGAGAACACAATCAACAATATTATAGTATAATTATTGTGAGGTGAGAAACTATGAATACTAATGAAATTGGAAAGCATATCGCGTTTCTTAGAAAAGAAAAAAAATTAACTCAACAACAACTTGGTGATAAACTATTTGTAACTGATAAAGCAGTTAGTAAATGGGAGCGAGGATTAAGTTTGCCAGATATTACTATTTTAGAAAAATTGGCAAGTGAATTAGATACTGATATTTATAATATTTTGCAGATAGAAAAAAAGAGTAATATAGATATTGAAAATATTTTAGAACAAGAAAGAAAAAAAATCAAAAAACAATTAAATAGAAAATTAATTATAGATGCGCTAACAATTATTTTGGTTAGTAGTATTATACTGTTTAAATTTATACCTTTTGGATATAACATTGAACATGTTAGATATATTCATAATGAAAATAAATTAATTAATTTAGGAATTCCGAAATTTTCTTTTTTAATGAAAAATAATGAAAATAGTTATTCTTATAAAAACTTTAGAGGAGCAAGTGTTTTAAGAAGCGAATTAAAAAGTTATGTAAATACTTTAGATCATGTTTCTTGTAATAACACTACATATTTTTATGATCGTGATGCTAATATTACAATTGTTGATTATGATGTTAAGGAACACTTACTTTACAGCACGATTTCCTACAATATTAAAAATGGAAATTATTGCAATGAATGGCAAGTAAAAGAGTATTCAGAAAAAATAGGAACATTAAACACGTTTCGTACTTTATATACTGAAGATTCAAATTTAGAAATATATTTTCTTCCTAGTTTAAAAATTAATGATAATAAAAATGAGTGGATTGCTACTTTAAATATTTATTATAATAATGGAACAAATAAAAAAGTAATTGAAAAATCATCAGGAACATTTGAAATAATAAATAATGAACTTATTTATTATAGAACTAAAACTATGCAACGTGAAAGTAATATAGAAATTCCAAATGTATCTGCTTTTGTTATAAAAAATCAAAGATTGATATTAAAAGAAAACTATCTTAAGAATTATGAAAAAAGTATTATTTTAAAATAAGGTGGTGACTTATGATGAATTTGTTTAAAAAAATTAAAAAAAATATTCTTATTTATGATTTACTTTTTGTAAGTGCTAATATAATAATTAACTTTATATTATATCTTATGAATATGAGATTTAGATTATGGTTCATTATTTTAATAATTTTTGTATCAATTGTTGGATTTATAATTGGTATATTTCAACAAATATATTTATTCTCAGACAATAAAAAGAGAACTATAATTTTATCATTGTTAGGAATTATACCGATAATTATACTTATTTTAATTTCTTTACCTATTGTGTGTTTTATTGCAATTTTTAGTTATAAACCTGAGCATACTACAATGTTAGATAATAAAAAATATGTAGCAGTTGTTTCTTCTTTCCTTCATGTTGATGTTGATTATTACGATTATTATGGATTTTTATTAATGGGGACAAAGGTAAAAATACATGGTTATTTTGGTAAAGGTGGTTTCGATCCTTTTATTAATCCAAATATTGCTGATGGAGTTGAATATACATATTATGATAATAAAGGCAAAGTAAAATCAAAAAGAAGCGAAACATATATTAAGGATAAAGATGGGCAAATAATAGACAAAAACAATTATAATATAAATATTGATAAAACAGATAAATTAGATGATAGTGATAATTACTTATTGCCTGAAAATGAAGAAACATTATATGAAAAGAAATTTAATGAAACAATATTAAGATTTAGCAAGGTTAATAATGTATTAACTCAAAATATGTTAGTTCATGTTTTAAGAAGTAAAGATAATGGAAAAAGTTTTTATGTTGTATCGGATAATGTGATTCAAGTAAGTAATGAAGCAAAATTTGTCTTTTTAAATGAAAACTTAGGATTTGCAGTTAATACTGGTAAGATTTATTTAGACAATAGAAAAACTGGTTTATATATTACTAATGATAGTGGGAAAACATTTACATCTTCTAATTTTAAATATACAAATGAAAATGTTGATTATATAAGCTTAGAAAGTATGCCTTATTACGAAAATAATGTTTTAAAAATCAAATGTTCAGTATACCAAGTAAACTCAAATAAAGATGAATATGAAAATAAAGACTTAACATTTATTAGTAATGATAATGGATTGAATTGGAATTTAGAAAATAATTAAAGTTGTTTTTATAGTAATTAGTATTGTTGTTACTACTTCAACAATAAAATCTATAAGTTGAATAAGACAATTTATTAGAATAAATTATTGATAAAATTTATTTTTAAGTACAAATAATGGTATTTATATTGATATTAATAATAAGAGAAATACTGTTGCATTTAACTTTTTAAAGAACATATTGTATTGGTGAAGTTGACAGAATTATATTTATATGATAGGATATGCGCTATATTTGTGAATTTTAGTTTTAAACTCTAAGAAACATTAAAAGGGGGATATTATGGGAAGAAAGTTACAAACTATTTATGAATATTTTAGTGATTATAGTGAAAAACAAATTGATGATATGATGTGTAAATTGTCTATTTATGATAAATCACTTATTATATCTAGATTTGGAAAAGATTTACATAATCCATCACCACAGGAAGATTGGAGTAGGGAAAATAGCGTGAAATATTATGGCTCTGTAGTCCCTAAGATGAAAAAAATATTATCCCAAAATTTTGCGACTGCTGAGCTAACTGATACAGAAAGTGAGACTGTAGAGTTGAACCAGGAACCTAAAACAGAGGAAATAGAAGAAACGGATGTATCACAGTTATTGCAATTATTAAAAACGAAAAATAATAGAGAAATATGTGAATTTCTTAATATTTCTCCTAATCAATTATATGATGAGTTGTTAAAGTTAAAAAATAAAGGAACGCAATATATCAGAAAATATTATTCGGATGGATTTATAAAATATAAAGATGTTTCAGCACCAAGTACTTTAATAAAATATAAGTGTATTGAACAAGAGAAAACTATTATTACTGATATAAATGAAGATGATATGAAATTTTTACTAATATCAGATTTACATTTTGGAAATGAATTAGAAAGAATTGATCTCGTAAATCGTGCTTATGAATATTGTATAAAAAATGGTATAAATATTATTTTGTGTGGGGGTGATCTTATAGATGGAGCATTTACTAAAGGAACACAAAAAATATCAGATTTATATGAGCAAGTAGAATATTTTATGAAAAATTATCCTTATGATAAAAATATTTTAACATTTAGTGTTGCTGGTGATCATGATGTAAGTGTTCTCACTAAGGCATCTTTGGATATAATGGAGATATGTAATAATTTTAGGCATGATATTGTTATTGTTGGATATAATAATGCTAAAATTAATTTAAAAAATGACGGAATTCAATTGTTTCATTTTAATAAGGATTTTAGTTGTAAAAGGACATCACCAATAATATTAAATGGACACTTACATAAGTATTCAACAGAAATAAATAATAATTCTTTAAATATTACACTTCCAACATTATCGAATATAGTGCAACCAATGCCTACTGCTTTAGAATTGGATGTTTATTTTTATAAAGGATATATAGAAACAGCAATAATAAAACAATTATATTTTGGAGATAAAGATATTGTGTTGGGAGAATCAAAATTTGATTTATTAAGTGGAAGAAATATCAATTATGGTCAGATAGCAAATGAGGAAAATTATAAACAAAATACAGAACAAAATTTTGATAAAGAAAAAGTATTAAAAAAAACTAATTTACCATCATCACAAATAGAAAAGTTTTATAAAAGATATGGAAGATAAAAAAATAAGTTTGAAAACTTTGAGATAATTTGTTAATATTTACTAAATTGTAATAAAAATTTGAAAGAAATTATTTTTATAATTTTTTTTTTTTTTGATATTATTTATTATAAAAAACTTACAAACTTTTCAGTCTGTAAGTTGATTTTAAATGGAGCAATAACATGGGTCATTTGTGAAAAAAATAAAGTAAAATAAAAAGATTAGCTATATTTCAAACTAATCTCACTGATAAATTGTAATTTATGTTGTTCATGATTATAAATATTATGATTAATCTATATATGATAAAGTTTCCTCATAAAACAACACTTTTTTGCCTTTAGGCACTTTCTTAATAATTTGAAATACATTATATACATCTGGATATGGAGATATTATACCCATACACATCATGCCAAAACTTAAACTACATATTGCTGAATTATTTGTTAATGTAAAAATTAACATTGGGATTATTCCTAATATAAATGGTAATAAGCACATTATAATAAATTTACTTTTACTCATAGGATAGGACGCTAATGCTACAAATGTTATAGGTTTTATAAATCCTATACTAACATTAATATTTTTGGGATAAACGATTCCATGTAAAATTTCATGAACAATTAATAACATACATCCTATCAAAAAACCTAAAATTAAAAAAATTGGTTTTATTGATATATTACTATTAAATAATTTAAGAAATAAAACTACATTACATAGTATTATTAAGAATACACAAATAGGTATTGCTTTTATTTGTATATTATCTTTATCATTATTAATTAAAGTCATTTTCTTATTTGTATTATATTTTTGATACTTAGTAATTTCATTTTTGTTTATAATACCAACCATCTTTAATCTAGCCATACTAACAACTCCTATCATTACTACAAATTTACCATTTGTACATCACTTATATTATACTATAAGGAAAGCAAATCTTTTTATTGATCTACTTGATAAATTACTATTTATCTTTTTTTACTTTTTATTTATCCACTCAACTGTATCCTTTATTGTTTCTTTCATATTTCTATTTTTAAATCCTAACTTTTCTTTAGCTTTTTCATTACTAAAATTAGCATTAGAAGATAGTGTATATAGTGAATACTTTGTAAAAAGTGGAGTTTGTTTCTTTAAACTATAATATACTTCAAATAAAGGAGCTACTAATTTTGCAATACCTATTGGTAATACCATTTTAATTTTTTTTCTTCCTTGCACATCACAAATTAAATCACATAATTTTTTAATTGATATATATCTATTTGATAAGATATAGCATTCACCATTGGTGCCGTTTTTACAAGCACTAATAACACCATCTGCAACATCTCTTACATCAACAAAATCATATCCACCCTTTACGCAAGCAAATAATTTGCCATTCGTAACTTCTTTTACTAACTGTGTTAAGTGGCTGTTGCCAAAATCATTTGGACCTATAATACCAGATGGATGAATTATGCAAGCATTCAAATTTTTATTTTTTACTGCATCAAGTACATACTTCGCAGCTTCTGCTTTTGTTTTTGCGTACAATCCCTTAACATTATCAGGGTTAAAATTAGTTATCTCTGTTATTAATTCATTGTTAGGTTGTTCTGGAATTGCATGAACACTACTAATATAGATAAGTTTTGCTTTTGACTCTATTACTTTATCTACTATATTTTTAGTTCCATTAACATTAACATTATAAACAAGTGGATTGTATTTTGATTTTATATATACTACTGCAGCACAATGAATTACAAAAACTTCTTTACCATCAATATTTTCAAAAATCGATGATAAAGTTTCTTTTTTAGTTACATCACCATAGTATATTTTGCATCTTAATTTTTCTAGTGATTTAATAGAATCACCATTTAATACAAAAGCTCTAATTTCGTTATCGGCATCTTGCTCTAACTTTCTTATAATGTTATTGCCTAAAAAGCCATTTGCTCCTGTTATTATATAGATCTTTTTCATAATATTTATCACCTATCACTTCATTCTAAAAAATAAATCTAATATCTCTCTTATATAATTATACCACAAGTTCAATATTATTTTTTAAGAAGCATATGAATAGCAAAATAAAAACGACATTTTTAGTTTTATTATTATATTTAAAATAACCAATATTATTATTTGTATCTCTTGAAATCTTTCTAAATTTGGAAAACGATCATCTTGAAATTTATAACCGCTTAATTCAACTATTTTGGCAATTTTTGAAATGTCATCTTTAACCATTATATCAATATCATCATGATACCTAAATAATTGTTGTCCTGTTTTTAGAAAACAAGGCAACGCTCCTACAATATAATAGTCAATACCGTACTGATTAAATAATGTAGTAAATTTTGTTAAAGATTCATTTACTAATCTATGATTTTCTTCTAAAGACATATTTTCTTCAACTTCATTTGAAACCATTTTAGTTAATATGGTTTTCATTTTTTCAACTGGTGTAC
>CAJMOW010000062.1 GCA_905215145.1 uncultured bacterium
AGAAGATTTAGTAGACATACCTTGTATAGGATAAAATCCTCTTGGATTTCCCATTAATGCAATTTCTTCTGTATTAAACTCATCAATACTTCTAAGAGAAATATTATTATTAGATAATCCTTTAAATGTTACTCAACTTCCAATAGCTACTGCATTAATATCTCCAATATTTATATCATCCCAGTTTTCAGTATTTCTAATACCTTTAAAATTATCTTTTCAAGTATTAAAATCTACTATTGTATCATTTGTAGGAACTGTTTGAGAAGTGAAGTTTCTATGTAACCTAATGGTAGTTGTATAAGTAAAGCAATCACCACGATATAATATTGGAATCATACTCCAATTAAATTCTTCCACGTCTTTATAATCAGTAGTACAATCTGTAATATCTTTGTCTTTTATTACACTAGTATCTGTAGCATATCTATCAGATACTGCAAAGTAAGGAGAATTATCATCGATTCTTATTTGAAAATATTCCTTATTAAATGTTTCGGAGTAATTTTTTATATAAACATTATATAATGATGATTTACCAAGTAAAGTGTTACATCCTACAAAATCAGTAAATACTCCTCTAACTAATTGAGCATCGCTTGATTCTGTATCCTCTTTTCCAAAACAGGTTTGTTGTTTAATTTCTTCTTGCATTCCTGCTCTAGTACAAAAGATATTATCATTAATAATTTTCTGAGGAATATCCGAGTCTATATATAAAAGTTCGCTTGTTGTTTCTGCATTTGTACTTTCAACATTTGTTAAATCTAAGGTATAACTTCTTCCTGATGCGTTATATTGATTAAACTTGTATGCTTCTACTAATTTATATCTATCTGAGTTAAGTAGAGATTGCATTTGCTTATCACACTTAACATCTGCTGATAATAATCCTGAATAGCTACAATTGTTACTATATATAAGTTTTGAATCATAATCGTTAATCAATACCTTATTTTTATTTACAAAAGATTCTGTTACAAGCTTTGGATTTTGGCCTCCTTCAGAAAGATCAAGACAAGGAACTCCACTTACAGTGTCAACTCCTATAGATAACCCAGAGAATAAAAATGTTGGAATACGCTGTTGCCTAACAAAGTAGTATCCCTTAATATTCAGTTCTTTAAGTTTATTAATTACAAATTCAGGGATTCTAATTTTTAATCCCAATGGCTTCACAGATTTTCCGTCATGATCAATAATAGTCTTATCTTTAGTAAATCTAAATACTCCTCTTGTATTTTCTAAAGTTTCTAAAGATATAAAATCTTTATTTTCTATAGTTTCAGGATCTCTTAAGTCTATATTATAATCATAATTACATTTATTACTTGATATTATCTCTCCATTATCCCCTTTTTCTTTAAAATGATAAGTTGAAAGATTAAAATCAATACCTCTAAGATTATATACAGGAGATAAATGCTCATCATTATATATAAATACTACTCCTAGTCTATAAATTTCTCCAGGGAAATATCCAAGTCTATAATATATATTATATGGAGAATAGTATTCTGCAGCAGTAATATCCCCTTTATAAATTCCATATTTATCTGTAATATATCCTATATCATGTTCTTGACATTCTTCTACATTAATATATAACGCAAGATTACTTAAAGTGGCAGAGTCTTCTTTAAGTTTTGAAACATTTGCAAAGAATAATCTATTTTGAACTTGTGCCTGGCTTTTTACAGACTCTACATAGTTATATTGTATATTTAAATCTTCTGCAGTTATGTCTTCAAGTTCTTCAAATCCATTAATGGTTATTGTTTGATTGACATCAGTTATTTCATAAGTCTTTTTTATTTTATGAAAATCTGTTTTAGAAATACCATTTACATCACAACTTGTTCTACTATAATATATATTTATATAACTAAAAGACGTATCTATATTCTTAAGATAAAGTATTATAGATTTATCAGTACGTTCATCCATATAAGCTCCAACACAAGTCTTAGGATTTGATAAATCTCCTTTAAATACAGACACTATTCCTGATTCAGCAACAATATCAGTTTCATTATAGTCACTATCAGAATATTTTATATAAAATATATAATTCCCTCCTTTGAGAGTTCCAAAGTAATCTACATTTTTAAATTGAATCTTTGGAATTCTAGTAACGTTTCTAAATAACCTAGTTTGTTGATCTAATTCATTTTCTGTATATAAATTAGATTGTTTAATTTGGTTTCGATTTATAATTTTATATCTATTATTTTCTAATAACGCTACTCTAGTATTTATTATTCTAGGAGGATTTTTATCATCGTTGAATATTAAATTTGTACTTCCATCATAAGAACTTTGACATTCTATGTCTATAGGATTTTCTAGATCTAATTTTAATTGAGAATTACTTACTGTAAAATCATCAATCTGATCATCAGATTTTTTTAAATTACGTAAAGGATTATACTCTCAAGCAATATCTCCAGTATCCTTGTACTTTTTTACTTTCAGTTTTATATCCATTATTGCCCGTCATCATATATATTAGAAATAAACTCTCTTGCTACAGAACGCGTATTATTATCTGTCTCTCTCATAAACAATTCTAAAGTAGCATCCATATTAGATCTTACTTGATCTGTAAACACCATACTTTTTATAGCATTAGTTAATTTCACTTTATTTGCATTCTCATTATACTCATGAATAAGATACAGGTCTCCACTTTTTATATTCGGCTGTCTTTCTAATTCATCTACTTTAATTCTTACATCACTATTCTTATTATCTATTAACCTTTGGAGTTCATATTTAAAAGATTCATCAGGAGTAACTATACAATTAAAATTGACATTTGTATTTGTAGATATCACATTATTGTCTGCAAAAGATACTCCATTAAATATTGAATCTATTTCATCTGGAATGTCAACTCCCTCATCCATGAAATATTTTCAATTATATGTTCCAGAAAGATTAATAGTTTTTATATATACTGGATTTATAAGAGATTCTCTATAGTTATATAAAGAATAATAAATTATATTATTTTTAGAAGACATACAATATCTTAAACAGTATATCATCATAAGATAGGAATATATACAAGTTTTAGAAATATAAGAAGCATCTTTCTCTGAAGGCGCCTTATTAGCACAGTAATATATACAAGGTCATGAATTTTTTGTTTCATATGACATTGCAAGACAGAAATTATTTGCAGATCCGTATCTGCTAAAGAAACCAGAATCTCCAGAATGGCTACTATCATTACCATATTTTGCATTATAGAAATTATATATATTAAATCCATAATCATCTGCATAACTTTTTGTACTAGTTGCAGAATGGCCATTTGGTTTTCAATCTGTTCTATGCCAATTAGTTCCACTTGAAATATTTAAATCTCCAAGAACACTAGGTCAGTTCTTTTCTGGAGTGAATGCTTCTGTATTCTCACCATAATACAACTTATTGTTTTCAAACCTAATAGTAAAAGGACCTACCTCTTTCCACCAGAAACACATTGATCATTTATCTCTTCCAGAACCGTCTTTTCTAAATTCTACATATTCAGGTCTATATTCTATTGTATGAGTATCGTCTTTATCTGTAACTTTAGTTTTAGTTTTTCCAATAGGATGATATTCATATAAATATTTATCACTACTACTGATTTCTTTTACAATATTATATTCAGTATTTGTAACTGTAAAAGTATTAAACAAATCAAATGAAAAAGATCCATCTATTTTATTAAAGAGTAGTGTATAAGTATTGCCTTTAGAATCTATAGCCTTGCCATTGTTAACAGTAACGCCTTTAGAAGTGATTCATCTTCATAATCTACCGTCATCTCCATTTTGGTCTTTTGGAACAGATATAGTATATACTTCAGAGTTTCCTACCTTTTTAATAGAATATGTATTGCCTTGTTTAAATATAGTCTTAATTCCAATCTTAGAAGTATCATACGTTTCTCCAGGAGGTTCTGGATATACTAATTTAATTTCACTAAAATAGTCACTAGAATCAAATGAATAATTATTTATTTTTTCATCTTTTGAATCTTCATTACCTCTTCGTTTTAGAAAAGCAGTTTCTGTAAACGCATAATTACCTGAATTAAGTTCGAGTTTTATATAATCAGCAAAGTAATTTACAAGGTCTTGTCCTGTAATATCCTTAAAGTTATCTTTAACATAATATCACCTATTTACAAGTTCTGTGGCATAAATTCTATTTTCGGCAGGTTCTATATCTCCTCTAATAGGATTTCCAGATTCAATATTAATAACATAACGAAGACTTAGAAAGTATATATCCTCTTTATTAAAATTAACTTTTTTTATCTTAGGTTCTCCAGTTTGAGTAGTATCATACTCTGCTATGTCTTCATTATTTTCAGAAAAGGGTATATCTATAATAATAGTTCCATTACTTATTATATCAGAAACCGAAGTCCAATCAATAGCAGTATAGGGGTTGTCTGAATCTGAAGTAGAATATCTTTCTAACTTATATTCAAGGCTAACTCCAGGAAAACTTTCTCAAGAAGTAAGCATTGTTAGAGAATTATCTCCTACAAAATATTTAAAATAATTTCTTCCAAAGTGTATTTCATTAGGATCTATTGTTATAGGATCTCTAGAAATTGTTTGTGTAAATTGACTATATATTATATAATTTTTCTTACCTTCATTTTCAACTAATAATGCGGGAGTAATATATTTGTAGTTTCCAAGCGTTTTTGCCTCAATAGTATTAAATATTATAGACTGGAAATTATTATAAGATATTAATTGATTAGGCTCTAGACTTATTGGAGATAATTTACTTATATTTTTTTCATCTAAAGTATCATAATCATGTAAAAAATATACTAAATTATTTTGAATCTTATCTAAATCTCCATCAGCATAATTTACAAGATTCCAATAAGTTTGTACTCTAAGATCTCCGCCTGGATAAACTTTTATAGCATTTGAATCACTATTATCTACATATATCTTACTTTTATCAAAATATATATTAAATTGTTCTGGAACCGTAATACTAAACTTTACAGCAAGCCAACCAGGAATATCCCAAGATACAGGAATCCAATCACTTCTATTAGTTGTGGATTTATCGACTTGTAATTTAAGAAGCCCATCTATATTATACAATTTATTTTCATCTGTAAGAATATAAGGAACTAAGTGTCTATAGTATTTATTGTTTAACTGTTCAAGTGCTTCCTTAAAGGAATATTCATCTAAATTTTCATATATAAGAAGATACTTATCTCCTGGATTTAAATAAAAATTAGGATCTTTACTAAGAAGTATGATTTTAGTTTCACCTTCTAAATCTTTATATAAAGATGTTTTATCAATAATAATATCCTCAATTGTAGCATCCTTATTATCTACAATTGGGGTAAAGATTGTTTGTTGTGATGGAAAACTTCCAATTTCTACTTTGTCGTCAATTGGATTATATGAAATAATATATAATACTCCTTGGTGTTCTTTCATTCCAACAGGAACAAAACCATTACTCAAAGCTCCATTTTTAAACCCATAATTACCCATATCGTTCTGTAAGGCAAATTCATTACCATTATAAGTAATTAAAGTGCCGTTTAAACAATCAGTCATTACAGTATTTGGAACCATTAATGGTTCTATATCCTTTATCATTCCTCCATTAAACTGATTTA
Source organism: uncultured bacterium (assembly GCA_905215145.1). The sequence goes on from CAJMOW010000062.1 coordinate 5,669, forward strand.
TTTGATTTAATTTGTTCTTCATAGTTATTATGTAGTTATTGCTGCAGAAGGAACCTTAACTTCTCCAGATGCAGATATAGTAATTTGAGTATCTCCACTTCCTAAAGTTGCAGAACCATCTTCATATACAATTAAAGGTCCAAACTTACAAAAAGTATCATAGTTATTAATATTATATAGATTGCCTCTCTTCAAACTACATTTACCTGTATTTTCGATACTAATTCAATTTTCTTGAGCATCATTTATTCCAACGAATGATGTTCCTGAAGCAGATATTTTAAGATAACTCTTTTGTTCAGCACTATTGTATAGGCATATAGTTGGGTTATTTAAATAACAGTTATCACTATAAATCCCTATTCCAGAAGGATTTAGTATATCGTCTGATATTACAGATAAATTTCCAATAACTGTATTACTAGTTTGATAAAAACCGATAGATTCAGGATTAGTTTCTAGTATAATATTATAATACTCTGAAGTTTCTTCAGGCTCTTGATAATATTGTACATTAATTGAGGTAAACGGTTGTTCTTCAGTATCTGAAGTTAGATTCTCAGCTTCTGAATATGCATACAACCCAATAGATTCTGAAGAAAGAGCTAGAAAGCTTGCTTTATCTGAAATGTATGTAGTATGTACATATATTTCGTCATTATTAATACCTGTGACTATGAACTTTGCACTAATATTCTCAATCTCCTCAGATGTATCTTTTTTGTATTCATTTATAATTAATTCTCCCTCTGTACCAGGAGTAACAAATCCTGAATCTATATATAATTTTAAAACGACACCATTAAATGTAGATTTATTTTCCTCTGGAATAATGTAAATTTTTGTTATAATCTCATTATATAGATTAGATGAACGTGCAATATTTTCTGCACTTTTAGTAATTTCTGTATCTTCTGTAATTTCTTTAGGATCTATATAATAATTATCTGCAACAGATAATGGTATGCACGAAATATTCTTTCAAGATTCAATGTTTATTGGCTCCCAATAAAAAGATTCTGATAAAAGTTGTTTATCAAAATCTAATTGATGAGAGGTATATGTTGATGGAGTTTGTCAATTATAACTTGTATTTACAGATTTTACAAGATCTTTAGCAAACTCAACGAATGTAGTCTTACTAGTATTTATTCCTTTTACAGAATATAATTTATATAGAAGCTGTAAAATATTTATTCCAAGATCATATAGATTTCCATCAATATCTAGCTCGCTTGCTGTAACACTTATATTTCCTCCAATTGAGATATTTCCAGAAAGAGTTTCAAAACTAAGTTTTTTAATATTAGCATTACTACAAACTACTGTATTACATGTAACTTTCCCATCTTCAGCTATAAATTTTCCATCTGTAGTTTCTAATGTATTAAAAGAGATGTTCTGTTTATTTAATAATGCTTGAATATCATTTCAACTATGCCCATCAATAAACTGTGCATTAAGATTACTTATAACTTCTGAACTACTTAATTTAAATGGAGGGGTTCCATTAAATATTACAGTATTATCAAATATTATATTCCCTTCAAGAGAAGCATCTGAATTTTGAGAATCACTAAAACTAAAATAACTATTATCTAATGTATAATAAATTCCTCCGTTTAATGCAAAGATTATTTTTCTATCTCCAGGATATTCATACTGCCCTGTCTCATATAATAATATATCGTCTACAATTATAATTTTAGACTCTATAGATTCTTCGTCTTCATCATCAGTTGTTTCTTTATCATAATTTAACTTATAATATTTATCTCCAACTTTTACTCTTAT
>CAJMOW010000063.1 GCA_905215145.1 uncultured bacterium
TACAAAAACAACTACTACTAAAAAAGAAGAACCAATAGAATATGAAACAAAAACTGATGAAATCACTGGATATTACAATAATTTTGAATCAAATAACACAATCGAATTAACAAAACAAAATATAAATAATTATAATGATTTTATGAGTTCTACTGAAAACTTTTATTTTTCTATTGCTGGTCCTTTTGTACAATATCATACATATGCTAATTTAGATACAGGAAAATATGAAAATTACGAAACAGATTCATATATTGAAAGAATACTATTAGTTACATTACTTAATGAAAAATATATAAATGATAATTCACTAAAAAAAATATTAAAACCTTATACAAAAAATGACTTAGACATTACTGCAGTAAATATAACTTTTATATTTCAAACAGATATTGATAATAAAATATATTATGATTACTCAAAAATAATGGCAGATAAAGATTTCGCTAAAACATTAAATAATATGCAAAATGCATATAAAAAAGGTGATTATAAAACTGTGGAAAAATTATGTAATGAAAGTTGGGGCAAAAATGATATGGCTGATATATTAATGTTAGTATATGAACATAATATGCCTGAAATAGAAGTATTCCCTATAGAATCGCCTTCAGTAGATCTTGCACTTAAAATTATAGATAAGACTGGCATATATGATAGAGCTCATCAAAAAGTTTTAGTAAAACAATAAAGCAAATAGGTAAAATAACTATTTGCTTTTTTATCTATAATGATTTTTTTGTAGTATTATTTAAATTATTAGATTTATTTGCCAGTGTTTTTAATGATTCCATAATTAATACATCATCTAAATTACCATCATTTTCCATTACAACTTGTTTTAACTTAGTAGCTAAGTTAGAATCTATATACTCAAGTTTTTCCAAATATTTTATTTCATTAATTGAATCTTCTGATTTTAAAACATTTTGTTTCTTTAATTGATTAAAAATATCATATAAATTATCATTGTTAACTAAATTATTGTTTTCAATAATCTCTAATATTTTAATAAACTTTTTTAATCCTTTATAAAAAAACAAATAGAATTAAATCTACTTGTTAATTTATTTCTTTAAATTATAAACATATTTATTATTTCTTATATTAAGAACAATATCTATTTTTGTTGCATCTTTTAATTTTTTAGAAACTTCCATATAATAGTTTTGATTATCTTTTTTTATTTCAAAATTTGTTGCTGTAATATTATTTGATGTATATGTTTTATCACCTATCGTATATACAATTTGACCATACTTAGAAATTAAAGATATTAAATCATCATTAATACTTGAAGATCCATCATAATTTAAAGTTGCGTTAATTCTTAATATTGTTTTATCTTCATATCCAGTAAATGATGGTTGCAAATACTCATTTAAGTCGTAGCACTCTGTTTTAGTTATACAAGTGTTATATTTTTTAGTAAATAAATCATTTAATTCATAATTCATTATAGTTAAGTTTCCTTTAATAAAATCATTATTAAATTCTAAATTATTTTCAAGTTCTGTTTCTTTTGTAGTTATATTTTCATCTATATTTGTAGGTTTTAAATTTATTTTATATTCTGTATATTTTTCTCCAAACAATGTTCTAGTATAATTATCTAGATATACGAATGACATTTCTTTATCTTTTAGAGCTACAGGAATTTCATATATCAATACAAACTTATTTGAATCATTCTCTAGTTTCTGTGAATCATATACTGTACCTAGATCAGATAATGCTTCTTTATATTTTGAATCTATTGGATAATATATTCCTTTTCCAACTCTTAATTGAGTTTTTGAAGTATTTATTTTATTATTAGATTTTTTTGTTTCTAATAAAACAGCTACTAAATAGTTATCTGAAATATTTTTTTGTTTATAATTTTTTTGTGTTATATATGAATTTGTTATTTTCATTGAAAAATCAGATGTTGTAAAAAATGAATTAGTGTTTACTTTTTTAGAAAATTTCCAAAAATTAAGATAAATAAATGAGAATACTACCATTATAAATATAGATGTAAAAATAATTATCATTTTTTTATTTTCTAGAAGGAAATATTTAAATTCTCTTATGTTTTTTCTTATATTTCTCTTAAATTCATTTTTATCAAAGTTAAATTGTACTTCGTATTCTTCATAATCTTCAGAACTAATATTTAATTCTTGCAAATCTTTACTAAAATTGAATTTTTTTATGTCAAAGCCTATTGCTCTTACAAATGTAACAATCAAAAAAACTGCTTGAACCATAAATAAAATATTTCCTATATCCCTAAGGGCTCTTAAAACCTGAACAGATACAAGTTCTGATTGCAATCTATAAACTATTACTCTTGAATAAGTTAAAAATACTAATGTAGAAATAACTAATAATATGTTTAATCCATAAAATAGAACCGGTTTTTCTTTCTTGTTCATTACAACAAAAACTATAATTGAAAATAAGATGACGATTACTCCCCAGATATAAGTCGTATTTGTAAACATAGAACTTGCAATATTTTCTGGGATTATATATGCTACAGCGTTCAAATATTCATTAAAAAATGTTCTTACTATATTTGTTCTATATACAATTAATCCTAAAAAAACAAGCATAACAAAGTGAAAAAATCTAAAATGTTTAATAAAAAATGCATATGGTTTTCTTAAAATCATATTATCAAGCCCCTATTCTATTATTTAGTATACAATAAAAAGAGTAAAAAAAAAAGTAGTTAATAAATTTTATTTTTAAGTGTTTAGTTTAGCTCAGTTAGTTTGCTCGTTAACCTATTTGTTAGCTCATTAATCAGTTTGATGTTTAAATGCTAGACACTATTATTAACTATTTTTTAATTTTCAATTTTTGGTCTGTTAATTCATTTCGGATGTAATAATCCCTTTGTAATAACACGTTACATTCTTTTATTACTTTTAAGGCGTTATGTGGCATGATAAACTTTTTTTGGTCTAAATCAACATATGGTTCTAATTCACTCAATCCAGATAGTTTACTCAGTTCAACTTGTTCTTGATATGGCCCTAAATATTTTTCTAAATACATATCTGAATACATTCCTAGATGTGTTTCTAGTTTTATAACTTTGTAATTTTTTTCCACAGTATTATTTTCACGATTTTCAAAAAAGTATTTAGGAGAAGCATTTTCTTCTAAAGAAACACTTGTTTTATTTTCTAACTCTTCATTTTTTTGTGAACTTTTATTTTGAGCATCAATAAATGTAGAAAAACAACTTGCCACAAATGTAATTCCTAACGCTGTCATTACAGTACATTCTCTAACCAAAACATATTTAGTCTTCTTATTTAAAATAGATTTATTTATTTTTAATTTTTTCATATTTAAATCCTTTCACAAGTTTTACTTATATTAAATTTATATCAAATTATTGTTGACTTATTGTTTATTTCCATAATTGGAATAAGAAATATACGAAGGTTATGATATTTGAAATTTTTAAATCAATTAACATATTCATCATTATATAGTTAATAGTAATTCAATATAAGCAAATTTGATGAAGTTATAGTAACACTTTAATTACCTCATGTCAACACTAACTATTTTATCAACAATTTTGAATATATAATGTGTATACTTAAATAATAGAGTACAAAATATAAATTTTTCCAGATAGGAATTTTAAATTTTTGATATATATTTTTTTAATTTTATATTTTTGTATTATTGATATATTTAATTTTATGTGATAAGATTTATTTGATTAATAAAAGTAAGAGGTTGTGTTATATGTTTGATATAAAAAAAGAGGAATTAAAAAAAAATAAACTTTTCTTTTTGATTAGTTTTTTGGTTATAATTTTATTTATACTATTAAGCTTGTTCATAAGTAAAAATAATAAGTTAGAAACTAAAGCCTTAGAAGAAAATGGAAAGAATACTATTTCAAAACTATTGATCAATGAAATAGTAACCTCAAATGATGGAGTATATTCTTCTGAAGATGGTAGTGTATGTGACTTTATAGAATTATATAATGGCACAGCTAATGATATTAATTTAAAAAACTATGGATTAAGCGATGAGAAGAAAAAATCTAAATGGGCATTTCCTGAAGTTACAATTAAAAGCAATGAATACTTAATTGTTAATCTATGCGGAACTCAAAAAAATGGATTATATGCACCTTTTAAACTCAAAAGTGGTGGTGGAGAAACAATAGCACTAACAAATGCAAACGGAAAGGTAATTGATGCAGTCGAAACAACAAATTTAGATAAAAATACTTCTATGGGAAGAGATTTGAATGGAAATTGGCACACTTTTGAACAAGTTACTCCTGGATTTGCTAATACAATTGAAGGATATAATAAATATATTGAAAGTCTTAATGGAGAAGAAGATATATTAAAAATAACGGAGTTTTTACCTAAAAATAACGGGAATTTCAAAATTAATGATCAATTTTTAGGATATATTGAACTTACCAACACCGGTGATGAGGAAATAAATTTAAAAAATTATACATTGTCATCATCTGATGATACTAATAATATGAATTCAATATTTAAATATAATCTTCCTGATAAAATATTAAAGCCTAATGAAGTTGTAGTTTTATACACGTCTGGCAAAAACAAGAACAATGATATAATAGAAACAAATTTTAAATTAAACTCAAAAAATGGGGTTATTATACTAGGAAAAAATGGTAAAATTATAGAAAAACAAGAATATAAAAACCTTGAAAATGGAATAGCTATGATAAAAGTTAACAATCAATTTGTAGAGTCAAATGTTATAAGTCCAGGTTATTCTAACGATAACAACGGGGTTGAAAAATTTAACGAGAAAATTAGTACACCTGATGATTTAATAATTAATGAGGTTATGAATAATAATTATTCATATATGCCACAAAACGGTAATAACTATTATAGTTGGGTTGAATTAAAAAACAATTCAAATCATGAGATAAATTTAAAAAATTACAATTTATCTAGTAAAGACACAAAAATGTTTAATTTGCCTGATAAAACACTTAAGTCTGGTGAATACTATATTGTAATGTTATCTGGAGATTCAAATCTCACAAATGATTCATATATACATGCTAACTTCAAACTTTCAAAGATAGAATCATTATATTTGTTTAAAGATAATAATATTATTGATTCTGTAATGATTTCTAATATACCAAACGGATATAGTTATGGTAGAGGTCAACACGGATTCTACTATATTAGTTCACCTACTCCTAACAAATCAAATAATACTGGAACTAGAGAAATTTCTGCAACACCTCTTGTAAGTATTTCTTCTGGAATTTATAACAACGTTGATTCTGTAGAAATAGCCATAAATGCTCCTGGGACTATTTACTATACATTAGATGGAAGTAAACCTACAACATCTTCGAATGTATATAAAAGTCCTCTTTTTATAAAAAAAACTAGTGTATTAAAAGTAATATCAAAGGAGGATGGAAAGGTACAAAGTAATGTTGTTACTAAAAGTTATATAGTGAATGAAAATCATACACTTCCTGTCATGTCTGTTTCGCTAAATCCAAACGAATTTAGGACTTTAGAAGCTAATACTAATTCAAACATAGAATATAGCGCATACGCAGAACTCTATGAAAATGGCAAGAGTTTCAGTATTCCTTGTGGAATAAAACTATTTGGTGGTTCGACTAGATCATTGCCTAAAAAAAGTTATGCTTTAAAATTCAAAAAAAAATATGGAAAGTCCAAACTTAACTATAAAGTATTTGATAACAGAGATTTTTCGTCATTTGATACATTAGTTTTAAGATCTGGTTCTCAGGATTATAAAACAACGTTTCTACGAGACATCCTAGGCACTTCAATGGTTGATGAGTATACATCTGTAGATGTACAAGCCTACAAATCGGTAATTCTTTACATAAACGGTGAATATCACGGTATATATAATATAAGAGAAAAAGTTGATGAAACTTTTATATCAAATCATTATAATGTAAATGAAGAAGATGCTAATATAATGAGAATTGATAATACAATTACTGTCGGAACATCTAAATTCTATACTTCCATACTTAATTATGTTAACAATAACAATATGGCATTGCAAAAAAATTATGACTACATTAAGGAAAAAATAAACATTGAGAACATGGCAGATTATTGGATAGCTGAACTTTATGTAACTAACAATGATATAATAAATTGTAGGTTTTTTTCACATAAAGATGTTGATAATGGAAAATTACACTTCATATTTTATGATTTAGATTATGCATGGTATAACTACAGAAACAACTATTATTCCTTCATTTTAAACCCAAATGGAATGCAAGAAGGATATAATTTAGATACTTTGCTTATGAGAAATATGATGAAAAATGATACATTCAAAAAAATTTTTTTAGAACGACTAAGCTATAACATGAAAAACACATGGAAAAAAGAAAATATATTAAAAAAGTTAGACGAGATATACAATAAATTAGCTCCCGAAATGGAAAGAGATGTGAAAAGATGGGGTTCATCAATAGAGGAATGGAACGAAAATATTGATAAATTAAAAGAATACATCGATAAAAGAGAAGATTATTTATTATCACAAACTAAAACACAGTTTGGCTTGTCAAACGCACAAATGAAAGAATACTTTGGTGATTAGATATATGAATACAAGAAAATATAGACATGAAATAAAATTCATAATAAGTAAACAAATGAGTTTGATTTTAAAGCAAAGACTAGCGCTTGCTATGGATGTAGATAAAAATTCTGTAAATTTAGATAACACTTACTTTATAAGAAGTTTGTATTTCGATGATATCAATTCAACAGCTTATTATGAAAAAATTGATGGGGTTCTATACAGAAAAAAATATAGAATAAGAATATATAACAATGATTCCTCTTTTATCCGATTAGAAAGAAAATGGAAACATAATAATATGACCTCAAAGGATCAACTAAAAATAAGTAAAGAAAATTGTATCAATTTATTAACAAATCAATTTGATAATATTGATAAAGAATTACTTAATAACAGTTTAATGAAAGAATTTATCACTGATATCAAAGTTTTTGGATTAAAACCTTCTGTAATTGTTGATTATAAACGCCTTGCTTATACATATCCCATTTCCGAAGTACGAATAACTTTCGATGAAAGAATAAAATCAGGACTATATAATTGTAATTTATTTAATATGAATAGAATTACATACGATGTTATTGATAATAATGAAGTAGTTTTAGAAGTTAAATTTAATGAAGTTTTACCAGAACATATTTCTATAATTTTGCAAACAATTCCGATGTATAGACAAGCAGTATCAAAATTTGCACTTTGTAGAAGTATAAAATAAATATTTATTAAAATTCGTAAAAATCATTGATTTATATAATAAAATAATAGATAATTATATTAGATATATAAAAAAATAATAAAACATTTGAAAAGGAGATTTAAA
>CAJMOW010000064.1 GCA_905215145.1 uncultured bacterium
TCAGATTAGACAAGAAAAAGAAAATTTCTTTTATAATCGAATGCAAAGTAACTATAACATTGGAAATCCAGATAAATTAACATATGATATTGTATTATTTGATGGAACAGGAAAACAATTCTATGTAAAAGTTTTAAGAACAGAAGAAGTTCCAAAAGCATTTACAGGTAGTATTACTCCAAATCCTGATTTTAAAATTATTGATAATATTGTATACTATAATGAAAAAGAATTTTCAACAAATGATGAGAAACAATTTTATAAGTATACGGATACAAATGGAAATGTTCATGATTTAATTATTATAAATTCTATAGATCGATTAGGTGAATTAAGAAAATCAGGATTAATTAATACATATCAATTTAATTATACTAGCGAAAATACTAAAAAATTATTACCTTATCAATTTCGTTACAATATAGAAAATAATATTCCTATTGCTTTACATACTAGAGATAGTGAAGGAAACTTACATGAAGCTAAAATCAATCCAACAGCAGATATTAGTTACGTAAGTTTAAACCAAAATGAAATATATAACTTTAATCAAAGAATAAAACAATTAGCGTTTAATCAATATGAAGCATTTGAAAAGTCTTTACTTCATGTAGGTACTCGCATACCGTCACAATCAATGCAGTCATTTGCTCCTATGGAGATTGTAATGTTTACAGATAGTGAAGTAAATGATGTTTATGTAGCTAAAGTAGTTACGTGAATGGAAGGCTCCGATTACGATAAACTTATCATGTCGTATTAAAACTCTTTTAATTGCTGGAAACTCTGACCGCGTTATGGCGAAGACAATCAGCAGCCAAGCCATATAAAAATGGAAGGTTCAACGACTAATGTTAATAACTTAATAATTCGACTTTAATAGTATGAAACAATTAAAAACACGCTTAAATAAAACAGGAAGAAATTTAATAATTGCTATGTCTATTGGGGATGGACATATACATACAAAAGGTTATTTAAATATAAATCATTGCAAAGCACAAAAAGAATACTGTTACTGAAAATGAAAACTACTTAAGGATAATGGAGTTAAAGTAGGTATTTTTAGAGAATGAGAACAAGTAAATGGTTATTCTAAAGGTAAAGCAGTAACTAGATACGGATTTCAAACTTCTGTATCAGATTTTTGTAAAGTTCTTCGAAGAGTTGAGTATGAAAACGGAAGAACAAAATATAATAGTAAATTATTGAAAAGACTTGGTCCTCAAGGTTTAGCAATTTGAATTATGGACGACGGTTCGTTATCAAGACGTTCTAGAATTAATAAAAATGGAGATAGAGTTTATGCAGGATTTTATATTACTATATCTACTTATTGCAAATTAGAACAAGCTGAGGATATAATTAAATATTTTAATACTGAGTGAGATTTATATCCTACAAAGGTTTTTGATAAACGACAACAATCTTATATAATTAGTTTTTGCGCTAGAGAAGGACGAAAGCTAATAGAAATAATTAAACCTTATATGTGTCCCCATATGATGTATAAGGTAATTCCTGATAAAATAGAGTGTGAAAAATATATGAAGTTATTAAAAGAGACAGATGAAAATACTGTCGAAGGTACACTTGAAAAAGTGGAAATGGAGAGGTCTTAATGAATAATATATTAAGATAAGATATAGTCTGATCTGTATAGAAATATACAGCTAACACCATGATTGATAAACAGTATATACTTGGATATTCTGTTAAAAACGATGGAACTTTATATTATCCTTCAAGATTAGCAGATACATATGATTTAAATGAAGTTAGACAACTTCCTTTACCAAATCACAAACACTATACTATTGATAATGAAAATGGATATTATGTAACGAAAGAGGAAGTAGATGATGTACTGTTAAATGGAAATTTAAAAATATTTAAATCGATTTTAGAAGGAGACTACAATAGTATTGCATTTGACGAATCGGTAGAACCAAACAGTCGCTATATATTTTTGAGAGACTTAAATAAACATGCACAAACAGAACTTACTACAGAGCAAATAAACGAGGGTTTAAAAAATAGGGTTGTTGATGGAATTTTAGATGTAGTTTTAAATCCAAAGAATCAAATTAATCTACACATTCCTATTAATATGGATGATCCTCAAAAGGCTGCTCAGAAATCAGCATTAGGAAAAGAAGAAAAATTAAGAACTTCTGATAATCCTGCAAGTAAGTTTGTTATACAAGAACAAAATATGGTAGGTAAAGAAGTGATTGGTATTACTGCGGTATCGCTTAAAGTATATTTCTTACTTTCTAACTATTACAATACGAAATATCGTGAACTTATTGATCTATTAAAAACAGGAAGGAATGATGAAGCCGTAGAATTACTTGATCGGTTAATGTTTACTACTCGAATACACAATCATGGAATTGTAGCAAATATTAATCTAGACCCTATTGTAAAATTCTTAAAAGATAATCAAATTGAAACTATTACGTTAAGTAATGGAACTGTATTTAATATTAAACAACAAATAGAGCAACTTAGAGATACTGCAAATGTATCTGATGCTTCTTTATCTATAAGTGCTCTTCTTTCAGCAGCAACGGATAGAAATTTTTAACGCTGCAGATAAAATTTTTGTATAAATTAAAATATATACAAGATTTTTTATAATGTCCGTGTAAAATCTCGTGAATTCAGGGAAACTCCTTAGAGCTTTAACTACTAAACAATGTTAGTAATAATATTGTGGATGAATTAATTATTCATGTATAGTAACAAGGTTAAAGATTGGACAATCCTGATCTAAGTTTCCAATTACTTGGAAAAAAGAGCAACGACTAGTTATTTTAACGTAAGATTCAAGTGAATCTGAAGTGCGAGACACATTTATGTGAAGATATAGTCTGAACTTATAGGAAACTATAAGAAAATATACGGAAACGGTATATTTGTAACATTATTGAATGCTAAAGAGCTTATATTAGCAAAAATTAATGCAAGTGCTAAGTTCGTAGATATTTATACACATTTGTTGATAACTGGTATGTCATTCGATCAAATTGCAGATATAATGACTTCCCCTATATTTAATTATGTGGTAAAGGTTACGGATGGAGATATATTTGATAAAAGTACGTATAAATTTTCCATCGAATCTGCAATTAATTTTTATTTAGGAGAACATATATTACCTTATTTAAGTGAAACGTCTTTCTTTAAACTAATTGAGCCGTTTGTAGATAGGAAATATTTTTGAGAAACTGTTATTAACGATGCTAATAAGTTAGAAGAACTTGAAAATAATATCTTAAATAATATTCCTAAACGTAAATCTGCTTATCTAAGTGAAGATGTTGATGAAGAACTATTCGCAGAATATAGTGATTATTCTGAAGAATTCTTTGATGAATTCTTCGATGAGTCTGAAGATGGAGTAAATATTAATTTGAATATTAAATTAACTAAAGAGGATTATATTAATGCATATAAAGTAGTTAAATCTTTTATAACAAGAAAACTTCAACTAGATAATACTCCTAACTTACAGGAACAAATTGATAATCTGCGATTTATTGTAAATAAAGTATTACCTGCAACTGAGGAACAATCTATTCTTGGAGCAATGGCAGGAATAAATCAAGGTATCAGAACTAGTTCTTTTGATAAATATAATTACATTAAAAGAATTGAAGCCTTTGTTAATAAGCGATTTGATCAGAATCCTAACTTTGATTTAATGCTATTCTTAAATGATCCTATAAAACAGCAAGAATATATAAATGGATACGAAAAAGTTAAATCAACATTTAATATATTGGAAGCTATTACTACAGTTCCACATTTCAAAGAAATGTTTCAGGTATTATATCTAGATAGAACTGCAATTGATAGTTTAGCAGCAAAAAATTATTTTGAAACTAAAATAGCTAACGAACTAGTTTCTCCAGATAATAAATTAAATGCAATCGAATATAAAGAATTATCTAAATATATAAATGATGTATTTATATATAATTGAATTCAAACTCTAGATAGATCAATACACGTTCCAGTTGGACAAAAATATTTTGCAAATAAATTTGGAATAGTTAAAACAAACTCTATTGAAGGATTTGAAATTAATTTAAATAATGTTGAAAATATAGCAACATTTAAACGTTTAATGGACGAATATATTATTCCAACTTTAAAATCCGATCCAAATTTTGCAAATAATTTATTTATTAAATTATTAACATGAGGAACTATAAATAATCCATACTCCGATAAACCAAATGTATTTTATAAGTTACCTCTAAATATGATGCAAATAGATAAGTCTTTAAGAAATCAAACATTGTATGAAGCAATATTACACGATTTTAACTTATTAAATGGAAAGACGTTTGATGGATGAAATGTTATCGATTTATTCTATTTATATAATTTAGTTGTGAACAAAGATGCATTTGGACAAAGATCATTTACGAGGTTATTTGAAGATATTACAAAAATTAATTCAAGTAATTTATTAGCAACTCAATTTTATTCATATTTATCAAATTTAGATTATTCTATGGATAAATCTATTAATTATGATATTAGAGATGCTAAGTATCGTTTAGGTATTGTTACTAATAATCCAAAAAAGTTAAATATTGAACGAGATAATGACGCTGGAATAATATCTGTAAATAGACAAGAAGTTAATTTGCATAATATAGATACTTCATATTTTACTTTAAATATGCCATTTCTAGAAGGTAACAATGCAAATTTAGCTAAGAACAAACTGGTTGAAATTAAACCTAGGACAACTTCTTATTATCATCAAGAGTTAAATTCAGCAGAAATTCTAAATGCAATAATAAGTCGATTAAGAAATATATATCCTGAATCACAAATACGAGTTATTACAGATAATGATATAAATACTAGTGACGATATATTTATTCGAAACTCTGAAGCTTTTATACAAGATGGAATTGTATTTATTAACATAGATAAAGCTAGTATAACTGCTCCATTACACGAGTTTACACATTTAGTATTAGCAGGAATTAAAGAGAATAGTCCAGAGGTTTATTATAATATATTATCTAGTATTGTTACACATCCAAAATACAACGAGATCGCAAGTAATCCGATGTATGCAAATAAACATGGATCTGATCTTGACGAAGAAGTATTTGCAACAATATTGGGAGAATATTTTAAGAATAAGGTTTACGAATGACCCGAGAATAATTTATTAACTGATACAGACAATATTACTAAAACTGTAATTAATCAGGTATTGGATATTAATACAGGAAGTTTAATGGATTCTTCATTAGAAAATTTATTAGAAACTTTTAGTAGTAGAATTATATCGGGAGGATTTACAGATCTAGTTAATATAGAATATATAAAATTGAATCAAAAATTAGCTACTATTAAAAATAGTTTAATTTCAGATAAAACAATAAAAGAGGATTGCTATGAGTAAATGTATATTTACAATTAATATAGATGGAAAGGAAAGGACGTTCAACTCTGATTTTGAGTTGGACTCCTTTCTTAAATCACAATATGCGGATAAAAATGTTACTGTTAAATTAGATAGAACATTTTCAACTACTCCACAGGCAGCAACTTTAAATAACTTGAATTTTGCTAAATTAGAATATAAAGAAAGTGCTGTAGAAAATATCCGTATTAACGAAGATGGAGATAGTGAAGTTATATTAAAAATTCCTAATTCTATTTCTGTTACTAGAGCCATTACTGAATTTGGAGATCCTACCGACTTAAGTAAACATATTATTACTCCATTTAATATTAAAGCTTGAAGAGAAAAGCGTATCAAAGAATGATTAGCTACGGGTTTATCTGAAAGTACAGCTAAAGATTTAGTATTACAGGAAGAAACCTCTTGAAAACAACTTACTAATTATGGAACAGAAATTCATAATTTAGCACAAGCTGTTATTGAAGGTAGAGAATCTAATTTTAAAAGTTCCTTATTTAGTATAGAACAGCAGGAAGAATTTGTTAGTGAATTTAAAGAATTTATTGCTGATATAAAACGTAGATACGGTAATGAAGCAAAAATATTTACAGAATTATCTGTTAAATCTCGGGAACTTAATGAAAATTATCGTAAAGGTAATCGTTATTTAATAGATAATAATGGGAAAGTTATTGAAGATAACAGTCCAATTAATTCTATTAACGGACGAATCGATATGTTAGTTATAGATGAGAATGGAATAGCGCATATATATGATTTCAAAGTATCCCGTAAAGGAGTTGGAGACTGAGATATGATGCGAAATGATATTAATAAGTTAAATAATACTTGACATAGTACTAAAAAACTTTCTGCATCATATCAAATGACCTTCTACAAGATGGTTTTAGAACAATATGGAATTAAAACCGCAGATATAAATGTAGTTCCAATTCAATTAGATTTATCTTACAATACTAATGGTTTAACAGTAGAGAATTTAAATGAAATTATTTTTGATTCTACAAAAATTGTAAGAAATCCTAGAGGCACGGAGCCTGGTGGAAAAATTTACGAAAATGTTAAGAAAATTGTTCCAATTCGTCCAAATGAAGATACAAATATTGATTTAATTGATAAAATAGCCAAACCATTTAATACACTATTCCCCGATGTAACCTTATCTAGAAAAGTTCAAACTACTAATTCAACATACGAGTATTATAGGAACTCTCCAACTTTTGTAAAACGTATTCCAAAAAATACAGAAGAATCTGCTAAGGGTATATATAAATTTTGAGATAAATATGATCGCAAAGTATATTATGCTAAAAATGAATCTGAATTAGAAAAAGAACTGTTATCATATATTAATAGAATTAATGAACGTAAAGCAGGAGAACTAGCAACATTAGCAGATCGAATTGAAGCTGCGATACGTGGGGAAATAACAACAAGCGAACTTTCTCCAGACGATAGTGTTAATAAAGATGTATTTTTAGAAAAACATTTTAAACAGTATATTGATCAAAAATGGCTATTTAGAAAAAATAGTATTTTAAACGATTTAGGTATATTTATTTTTGAAAAAGAAGGAGTTACAGAGATTGTTTCTATTACTAATAATGAATTAAATCAAACCCTTAAATTAGCTAAAGGTACATCTATATTAGGTACTTTTCTAACAGATAAAGGTATTGATCCTAAGACTGTTTTACCTGCTACTAATGGTAATATTGATTTAATGAAAGTAATGATTTACTTAAATGAGTACAGTAATTTAATTTCTGGAACTAAAATTAGCCGAATTAAAAGTTTAAATATTTGAACTTCACAAGGAGTAGAAGAATATAATGAAACATTACTAGATAATTTTAGTAGACTTTGTAGAATTGCAAACATTAAAAACAATTTATCATCAAATAACTTTC
>CAJMOW010000065.1 GCA_905215145.1 uncultured bacterium
TAATAAATATTAATAAAATGTTAAATATTAATAATAATTTAGTTCAATCAAAGTATTTATTACAGATAATAATTTCAACAGGATTAATTGGACCAATAATTGAAGAATTATTGTTTAGAGGCGTTGTTTTTAATAAAGTAAAATCATTTAATAATATAAAATCTTCTATTTTAATTACTACTTTTATATTCGCATTCTTTCATGATTCAATATCACAAATGATATATGCATTTATAGTTGGATATATATGTATAAATCTATATATTAAAAATAAAACTTTATTAGTCCCTATAATATTTCATATAATTGGAAACATTATAGTTCCAATAATAAATAACTATTTAATAAATTTAAGTTATTTATATAGTTTCATAATAATTATTTTATTAATTCCAATTTTAATAATTTTATATAAAAAAATGTATAAAACAAATTGATTTGTACAATATAATAATGTGAATATTAAATTATTCACGCCATTAGAAAGTAACTTCATCAATTAATTGAAGTTACTTTTTTTTCTTTATTTTTATATATGAATGTGCTAAAATATGTTTAGGGTGAAAATATGAATATAGAAGATATAAATATAAACAAAGAATTAAAAATAATATTTATGGGAACTCCTGAATTTGCTGTTCCTATTTTAAAAGGTTTAATAGAAAATTATAAAGTAAGAGCAATAGTAACACAACCAGACAAACCAGTTGGTAGAAATGGAATTTTGAGTATATCACCTATAAAACAGGTTGGAATTGATAATACAATACTTGTTTTACAACCTGTTAAAATAGCAAATGAAATAGAAGTTATAAAAGAAATGGAACCTGATTTAATTATAACTTGTGCATATGGTCAAATTTTACCCCAAGAATTACTTGATATACCAAGGTTAGGATGTATCAATGTTCATGCTTCTTTACTTCCTAAATTAAGAGGTGGTGCTCCAATTCATAGAGCAATTATGAATGGATATAAAAAAACAGGAATTACTATTATGTATATGAATGCAAAAATGGATGAAGGAGATATTATTAGTAGTAAAGAAATAGAAATAGAAAAAAATGATACCGCTTCAACATTACATGATAAATTAAGTAAGTTAGGAGAAAAACTCTTATTAAAAACATTACCTTCAATTATAAATGGAACAAATGATAGAATTAAACAAAATTCAGATGATGCAACATATGCATTTGTAATTAAAAGAGAAGATGAGAAAATTGATTTTTCTAAAACTAAAAGAGAAATATATAATAAAGTAAGAGGTTTAAATTCTTGGCCTGGAGCATATGCAATATTTGATTCAAAAATACTTAAAGTTTGGGAATGCTATGAAACAGAGAACTTTTTTCCTGAATTACTAGATGGCCAAATTACAAAAGTGTATAAAGATGGAATTGGTGTAAAAGTAAGTAATGGAGAAATAGTTCTTACAGTAGTACAACCAGATGGAAAAGGAAAAATGGAAGCAGTTGATTTTGCGCGTGGTCTTGTAAATAAAGGTGCTTTAGAAGGTAGAATTTTAAGCTAAGAGGTTATATGAAAAAAATAAGTAAAATAAAAGAAAATATTAAACAAAATACCTTTTTAAAAAAAATAAAGGAATATTGGTCAAATAAAAGATATAGAGGATTATTCATTTTAGGACTTTGGTTTTTCTTTTTTCTTTTTGTAATATTGATATTACGCTCAACAGCTAGATATACACCAGTTGTTACAAAAAAAACAATTCCTCAAATATTAGAAAGTATTGATAATTATAATTTTTCATATGAAATTACAGCAGATGAAAATAATTATAAAATACTAGGTTCATATATTCCAAATCAAACAGTATTTGAATATGATAACCAAACATACTTAATTTCTGATAATACATATATAGTAAAAGATGAATTATTAGAAGAAACTGTTAATCCTTTAGGAATTGATTTATCAAAATTAAATATTCAAAATATATATAATTTAATAAAAGATAAGGAACCTCTTTATGAAAATGAAAAAGATGAAATTAAAACAACAGTATATAAAGTAGGTATGAATGAATTTAATCAAATGATGAATAAGGAAATAGAGTCATCTGATTATATAGAAATAAATATAAATACAAAATCAAACAATTATAAATCAATAAATATTGATTTAACAAAATATATGAATCAAGAAGAATTAAGATATAGAAATTATAATATAAATATTTCACTTAGTTCTTTAAATCAAGTAAATCATGATTCATATAATAAATTATTAGAACAAAAAAATACATTAGAAAAGGAAGAATAAAATGGTTGCAGTTATAGTTTTATTTATAATAATAATATTAGTTTTTTTCGTAAAAAAAACATTTAGTGGATTTATATATTCAGTAGGTATGATAGATATATTTTTAAGATTAATTACATTTTTAAATACTAATTTATTCGGAGGAGAACTTAGAAAATTTATAAGTGATTATATTCCAGGCTCATTAATTGAAATGATTAATAGTTATACAAATGGTATTTTAGCTACCATATTAATATGGATATATGTAATAATAATGATTATATTTGAATTTTATATTATTAAATCGTTTTTCCACAAAAAATAAATTTCACTATTTGTTCATATAAATTTCACAATTCACTGTTAGAATGTAAATAGTGGAGGTGATAATAAACAAGGTTAAGTAAAAAAATAAAATTAATACGGAATAATAAAATATAAATTGATACGAAATAATAATTTAAATACGATTCTCTAAGTACGGTTATATTATTAAAGATATCTTCACTCCTTACTATGATATCTAAAATAATATTTGGCATACCATTTCAGGTATGCCTTTTTATTTACTAATTTTAATATTTATGATATTATTTATATAGTAAAGAAGGTTTTGATATGAAAAATAAAGGATTTACATTAGCAGAAATACTTGGAGTAATTGTCTTACTTGCCTTAATATCAATTATATCTATATCACAAATTACAAATAGAATTAATAGTACAAAATCCAAAATAAGTGATGCTCAAAAAAAAATAATTTTGAATGCAGCCCAACTTTATGTCGATGATAAAAAATTATTATATGAAAAAAAGGAAAGTAATACATATTGTATTTTTGTAGAATCACTTATAAAAGATGAATATTTATCATCACCTATACTAGATGAATCAGGAAAAGAAATTGATTATTCAACCAAGATAAAAGCAACTTATTTAAATGGAAATTTTGTATTTGATTATGATCCAAAGGAATGTAAAGAAACTAAGTAAAGTTTCTTTTTTTATATATTCAGAAAATTGTTCCAAATTATCAAAATGTATCAAAATCATAGAATAGCAAAACAACTAACATTAAATCCGTTAAATGAACTCGTAAGAGTATTAAAATATAAAAGAATGGAAAAACAAAAGACTTAAAAATAAGGAACTATGAATATCCAAAATGTCATAATGAATTAGAAAGAAATTTAAATGCAAGTATAAACATAATGTTTAAAAGAATAAAACAATATATGAAAATAATATAAACAAAATTAAGGTAAACAAAAATAAGTAGGGTGGCGACCATCCGATATTGGTCTATGGAGAAACTAACGTTTCAATGAAGTAGAAAAAATTTACTGTGAGGTAAGTTATATCAAAATTTATTTTGTTCTTGACGAACAAATGTATGATGTGCTAAAATTATTATGAGGATAGGTGTTATAAAATGTATTCATATATAATAGGAAAAGTAGAAGAAATAGAAAGTAATTATATAACAATAGATAATAATGAAATTGGATATTTAATATATACATCAAATCCATATTCATTTAATTTAAATCAAGAATATAAAATTTATTTATATGAAAATGTTAGAGAAGATGAAATAAGTTTATATGGATTTAAAACAAAAGAAGAAAAAGATTTATTCTTAAAATTAATTGAAGTAAAAGGCTTAGGATGTAAAATGGCTCTTCCGATGTTTGCAATGGGAGATGTAAATAATATAATAAGTGCAATTGAACAAGAAAATATTAATTATTTAAAAAAATTCCCAAAAATTGGTGATAAGGTTGCTCGTCAAATAATACTTGATTTAAAAGGAAAATTGATAAGTAAAGAACAAGTTATAAAAACAAACGATGAATTAATTGAAGCACTTAAAGCGTTAGGATATAAAACAGTAGATATAAATAAAATACTTCCTAATATTACAGAAACAGCAATTGAAAATCAAATTAAGGAAGCTTTAAAACTATTGCTTAAGTAGGAGAGTATATGAAGATAGGTATTGATATAGATGACACAATATGTAATACATGGGAATTTGTAAAACCATATTATGAAAAAAAATTCAATTTAGATAAAAATATAACTGAAAATAATTCATATTTTAAAGCACTAAATTGTTCATTAGAAGAATATTATGATTTTTGTAAAAAAAATATTTCCAAACTAACATTTAATGTACCTGTAAAAAAAGATGCTGTAATGTATATAAATAAACTTAAAGAAGAAGGACATGAAATTAACTTCATAACTGCTAGAAGTACATTTGATATGGAAGAACCATACGATCAAACAAAAAAATATTTAGAGCAAAACAATATTAAATATGATAATTTGTATGTTAATTCATTAAAAAAGGAAGAAGTAACTTTAAAAAATAATATAGATATATTCATAGATGATAGTGTAAAACATTGTACAAATGTTTCTAAAACTGGAATAGATGTATTAATGATGACTACAACATATAATAAAAAATACACTAATTTTAAAAAAGTAAATAATTGGAAAGAAATATATGACTTTATAAATAAGAAGGAGAAATATCATGGATGAAAGAATAATTACAAATGAAAAACTAAATGAAGATATTGATTCTAATATAAGACCAAATAGCATAGATGAATATATTGGCCAAACCGAAGTAAAAGAAAATATTTATAAAGGCGGCAAAATTAAGAAACGAATCATTAGATCATGTATTATTGTATGGACCACCGGGGCTTGGAAAGACAACCCTTGCTTTAATAATCGCAAATGAACTAGGAAGTAATATAAAAACTACTAGTGGTCCTGCAATAGAAAAAAGTGGTGATTTAGCAGCCGTTTTATCAACCCTTGAAGAAGGAGATGTTTTATTTATTGATGAAATTCATAGAATTCCAAGATTTATAGAAGAAATATTATATTCTGCTATGGAAGACTATAAATTAGATATAATAATAGGAAGTGATTCATCTAGTAGAAGCATAGAAATTGATTTACCTCCATTTACATTAGTTGGAGCAACCACAAGAGCAGGTGACTTAACAGGCCCGCTTCGTGATAGATTTGGAATAGTTTCAAAACTCAATTATTATACTGATGAAGAATTAATGCAAATAGTAAAAAGAACAAGTAGAGTACTTAATTGTTCTATAACTGATGATGCTGCTTTAGAACTAGCTAAAAGAAGCAGAGGAACTCCAAGAATTGCAAATAGACTATTTAAAAGAGTTAGAGATTATGCACTTGTGTTAGGTGACGGAGAAATAAATTTATCTATAGCTAAGTATGCTTTAGATAAACTTAAAGTTGATAGCTTAGGACTAGATCAAACAGATTATAATTTACTTAAATCAATAATAGAAAAATTTAATGGTGGCCCAGTAGGAATAGAGGCAATTGCTTCGTCAATAGGCGAAGAACAAACGACTATAGAAGATGTATATGAGCCATTTTTACTACAAAAAGGACTTTTAAAAAGAACAAATAGAGGAAGAATAGTAACAGATAAAGCATATAAACATTTAGGAATAAATAAATAGTTATTTTATGCTTTTTTTGTGTTATAATTGTAATAGATAATTGGAGGGTGTTTCAAGTGACAAAAAAGAAAAAGCAAAAAAAAGATAACAAAACTAAAAGTGGATACCAAGTTGAGGTAATAGGTATTTTACTTATTTTAATAGGAATAATAGGTATATGTAAATTTGGCCCAGTAGGAATATTTATTAGTGGTTTTGCTGCATTTTTTGTAGGTACAGCTAATAATATATTACTCGCTATGTTATTTATCATAGGAGGATATATAATTGTAAAAAGAGATAAACCAGTCTTTTTTACATCAAAACTTATTGGTCTTTATATAATAATAATAGCTTTACTTGTTTTGATGCATATTAGTTATATAAAACAATTAAATATTGAAGTTGGTCAAATATTAAGTGAAACTATAAATAATTTAATGGGTTATGTAAAATCAGTAGAAAAATTACAAGGTGGAGGAATGTTAGGTGCACTTTTTGGAACACTATTGTAAAAATGTTTACAATAAGTGGTACTAGTGTAGTTTGTATTGCACTTATTGTATGTGGTTTTATAATGTTTACAGGTTTATCAATTTATGATATGGTAACTGCAAGTAAAAATAAAGTAAAAAACATTATTAAAAAAGATAAATTACATAAAGAACAAAAAGAAATTGCTAAAGCAGCAGAAGCTTATGAAAATGACAATAAAGTTGTTATTTCAAGTGTTGATGAATTAATCCATCAATCAGATCCAAAACAAGAAGTACATGAAGAAACTAAAAATACTATAGAAATAAATGAACCAAGCAGCAATGAAGAATACGTGGAAAATAAAGGATATAAATGCCCACCAAATACTTTATTAACGCCACCCTCAAAAAAAGGCAAAGTTATTACTAAAGAAGAAATTACTGAAACTGCTGAAATATTAAAAAATGTTTTTCATGATTTTAATATTGAAGGACATGTAGTTGCTGTAAATGTCGGACCTGCTGTTACCCAATATGAAATGGAAATAAAAGCAGGAACAAAAGTTAGTAAAATTCTATCTTTAAATAGAGAAATTGCTCTTTCACTTGCCGCAAAAGATGTACGTATACAAGCACCTATTCCGGGCAAAAGAACAGTTGGTATTGAAATTCCAAATAAATCAATTTCGATGGTTACAGTAAGAGAAATAATAGATGCTATTCCAAAAAGTATGGATGAAAGTAAATTGATGGTTACACTTGGTAAAAATATAATGGGTAAACCAATTTATTGTGAAATAAATAAAACACCTCACTTATTAGTAGCTGGTTCAACTGGTAGTGGTAAATCAGTATGCATAAACAGTATAATTGTTTCAATTTTAATGAGAGCAAAACCAGATGAGGTTAAGTTTGTTTTAGTAGATCCAAAAAAAGTTGAACTTAGTATGTATAATGGAGTTCCACATTTATTAATACCAGTTGTAACAGACCCGAGAAAAGCTAATATAGCGCTTAAAAAAATAGTGGCTGAAATGGAAAAAAGATATGATTTATTTGAA
>CAJMOW010000066.1 GCA_905215145.1 uncultured bacterium
CTTTTTTTGCTATTTTATCTACTGATTTAAATGTATGACTTGATGCTTCTGATGATAATGTTGATAATCTATCAATTGACCTCTTAACATCTCTTTCAGTATTATCTTTCATAATTATCTTGCCTGTACTTGACTATCTGTATTATTAACTTGATAGATTAAATAATCTTTTGGTACTTTATTAGTAAAAGGAATAACATCAGAACCAAATACTACTAAACCTTGTCCAGTAGGAGCATCACCTTGAACATACATTGATTCCTCATCACTAATATTAAAAATATTACAAATAGATGGTAAATCTAAAGGTTTTTGTTTTAATATTAGAGCAAATTCAGAATTGGACAAAATATCTTTTCCAGATTCTGATCGTAGTAAATGAGATATTTGTTGTGAGATTACTGTATTCAAAGCATTTAACTTTCTTCCTGTTTTATAGAAATTGGCTACATATTGTGCAGAATAAGGATTAGCAAGTAAGATGTGAAATTCATCTATAAAAATCCACGTATATTTTCCTAACTCTTTATTCTTTGCCAATCTATTTTGAATGTGATCCAATACTACAAGATATCCAGTAGTTTGTAATGATGCAGACAACTGACTAATATCAAACGATACTAATCTATTTTGAATATCTATATTAGTTCTCTTAGAAAATAAATCCATAGAACCTTTTACATATCTTTCAATGATTAATGCTAAATCCTTTGCTTCTTCTTCAGGTTGTTTCAAAAGCATATCATAAAATGATGGTAATGTTGGTAATAAACTATCATCAGTAAAATTACTTTTCTCATAATCCTCAAAAATAATCTTAGTACAACGATCAATAATAGTTTTTTGACCACCAGATAAAGCATTTGCTCCCACTATACTTTCCAAAAAAGCAATAATATATTCAACTTTACTTTTTACTGGTTCGCTCTTTCCACTATCACTACATCCATAATTTAAAGACAAATCAAATGGATTAATGTGTGTATCAGAATTAGTGGATATAATTATCTTTTGCCCATCAAAAACATCTAATAATCCACCATATTCATTTTGTGGCTCTATAATACATATCTCATCTTCTGGATAACGAATTAAAATTTGTTCTATAATGGTTTTAACATTAAAGGATTTTCCAGCACCAGAAGTAGCAAGTACACATCCATTACCATTGATTAATTTTTTTCTATCACAGAAAATTGCATTTTTACTAACAAGATTAACACCATAAAATAAAGATTTCTCATGATTGAAATCTTTACTATTAAATGGTACATTTACTGCCGTTGCTTCACTAGTCAAAGTTCTTTGAAACTGAAGACTATTATGACCTAAAGGCAGAATATTCTGTATTCCCTCTAATTGTTGCCATAACAACGGCTTCATTTCAACTAACATTTCAGCAGCAATTTCTTGAACTCTAACTGTTTGATCTTCTAACTCTTCAAAACTATTAGCAGTTATGCACACTAAAAAATTATTTTGAAATATCTTTTGATTATTCTTTTGCAAATCATATTGTAATTGTTCTGCGTTAGATATTTTTGTTTCTAGTTTTTTATCTTTAACATACTCATAGTCAAGATTACTTTTTCCTGCCCTTTTAATTTTTTCTAATCTTTCAGTTTCCATAGCAGACAAACTTTTATCTACTACCTTAATCATCTTAGCAGAATTGGTAGGATTAATATTTAATGTTGTTATTATATTAATATCATCCATTGTAGTAATTCTATTATAAAATCTTGGAGTTAGACTCTTAGGTAATTTAGAAACATATAAAACTCTGATAAACTTCTTATCATCTATTTCTATAAGATCAGACTCACGCATAAGAACTTTTTTAGGAGCAATTACATCAAATATAGTTAAGTTTTGATTTTTTGCATATTCAATAATATTCTCAATATTATTATCTTCTACTGATAATATATTAAAAAAATTATATATAAATTTTAATCTATCCTTAACTGTAATTAAATTAACCTTTGATTTTAATTCTTTAAACTTCTGTTCCGTTTTTAGAAAAATATTTAAAAATAATGCGTTTGCTTCTATAAAGTTTTTTGCTTTTAAAGAAATTACTATAAATCTTTTTGTTTGCAATGTATCTTCATTAGTACCAAGCGAATTAGTTATTAGAGTATTTAATTCATCAGCAATTTGAGTTTGCTTTTCACTTTTTAAATGCTCTTTTTCAAATATAAACTTTTCTTTATATTTTTCCGTTTTGATAGGAGTACCTGCATTAATAACTTGTATATGCGTATCTTCCCTAAAAGAATGTAAATATTCTAACCACTTAAAGAAAATATTTTCTGCTTCTTCATCATTGGCTTTTGCAAATGATACATCAGAATATTCAATACAAATAGAATATGTATCTTCATCTATTCTAAATATCCCTGTTCTTTCATCAACTTCCTTAAACATATAAGAAATAATTTCTTGATTAGTTTTAGGAATGAATACTTTATTTGGTAATACGTTATTCTTTTGTTTCTTTTTCAATGTTTTCCTTTTCTGTTTCATATATCACACTATTATCCTTTCCAACAACTTGTTTAGCGAGTTTTAATAGCACTTGTGCCTCTTGCTGACTTAACGAAAAGTTGCTAGTAGTATTTTCTAATGTATTTATTCCAAATTTCTTTTTAGCACGTGCCAATTCTCTTTGCTTATTACGTTCTTTTTTTAATTCTTTTAATTTTAATTTTTCTTGTTTTTTACTACTCTTTACTTCTTTTTTATTTTTAGGTTTTCCTGTCTTCTTTTTATTAGTTTTTTCTTCTAATAATTCTGCTTCAGTTTTATATAAAATAGGTTTAGCAAAATTGATATAATTACGTTTCCAGTAAAAAATTATACGTTCTGCGTTTAATCCTTGAATAGGAATAAATCCAAAAAAACCTATTGGTATAGCAGCAATAATAACTATCCACCCTGTAAGATTACTACCGATTTTAGGTGTTAAAAATAAATATAATGGTACGATAGTTATAATAAGAAGAATTCCGAATAACCATTGTCTTAAAGTAAAATTATAAAATTTTTCTTTATAATCCTTTATTTCATCATGTATTCTTGGTTCTATCCTATCCATTATGCACCTACCCACCTTTCTGCCATTGTACTAGTCATAGAAATCATTGCCATCAAGAAACCATTCAAGAACATTATTGCTACCATTGAACTAATCGAACCAGCATCAGTTAATGTGGATAAAGCCAATGAATATATTGCCGTTGCTACGACAATCATTGATGCTTCAAAACCTAAAGCAATAATAGACATTATGAATCTTTTACAAACATTCTGACCATCTTCCCAAGTTCCGATTGCAATAGGTATAGGAGAAAATGCAAAACTTAGTATCAACTTACCTATACGCAAAAATACTTGTACTAAAACACCAATTAATGTACCCATAAAAGGTATATAAAGAATTAAGATAATAATTCCCATAAACCCTCGTTCAACAATATTACCAGCGTTTCTAACTAAATCACCCATTTGTGTAGCCAAATTAGGTATTGCTGATGATGAAGTTAATGAACTTGTGACCTGAGTAAGAATATTATTAGATATGCTCATTATAGACGAAAGTAATTCGAATGAATTTTCAATTAACATTTTAAAGATAAGAAAACGGATGAAAGTAAATACCATCCGTTCCCAACTAAATCTTTCATAATCCATTACTTTTTTAGTCACATCTAATAAAAAGAACAATGTTAATAAACTTAACCCAATTGGTACAATAACAGAATGAATACTAGAAGCTAATGACCATATAGTGGTTTTTGTAATTGAATTCCAATTACATAAATTACGGATTGTTCCAACAAAATCACTAATGTCAATTTTAAAACCTAAGATTTTAAAGGATATTTGAAATATTTTTTCAATTAATCCAGCCATCTATTAATCCTCCTTCTTATAATCCAAATAAACCTTTTGATTGACTAATTGCTATAACCATAAAACCTGCCATCATAGTCATCAATCCTCTACTTTTACCTTCAGCGTCATCACGTTGCCATCCAAGAGCAAACATAACAGCACCAATTAATGCAACTACACCACCAATCTTTAACAACCAATCACACACAAAAGTAATAAATCCATCAATACTACTTGTATTACTTCCTTGTGCATATACACTATTAATACTTAAAATAAAACCACATAAAACTACATTAAACAAACTAACTACTTTTTTACTTAACTGCTTAATTCTAACTGCCAAACTCTTTTTTTTCATAATTTTTCTCCTTTTCTTTAATTTTCGTTTACACTAGTAAACACTTAATATAAAAAAAATTTAACAACTTAAACAACATAAAAAAGATAATTATAAATTATCCAATAATTCATCCGTTAAACTCTTAGAAGAAAGCAAAATTGCATCTTCATTAAACTTGCGTTCTTCATATTGAGTTAAATCTCTTGCTTTAAATTCTGGTTTTACTTTTACAAACCCTAATCCTAGTTCCCTAAACATCTGCTGTTTTCTTTTTGTTTCTTTATCTTTTCCCCTTTCTATCGAATGATCATATTTATTCTGAATTGTTTCCTTTTCATTCCAACTTTCAAATAGTTCATTATATCTAGGATGCTTAGTTAAATCATATAATTTAGAATAAAAAGGTCGCATACCAGCAACCAATAAAATACCATATCCACTCTCCATTCTTGCAAGTTCATCTACAAATGCTAACTCACGTCCAACTATATCCCAGTTATAAGATGATGAACCTTGTTTTGAATACGTACGACCAGAAGACTTTTTATACCAACTTTTTTTACCCAACATACTACTCATATATTCTAAAGTTTCTTTAGACCTTGAACCTAAAAACAATACATAGTCTGAACAATCCAGAGCTGTTTCCCAATTATCCTTATAAACCTTTTTCAACTGAGATAGACTTTGTAGACACGTCGTAATTCCACAATTTAATCCACGAACATAAGCCAAATTTTCTAAGTAGCGTGGGATTACCCCAAGTTGTGCCCACTCATCACAGTATATTTGAACAGGAGTAGATAGAGAGCCATTATTTTTACTAGCATTGGCATCTATTATTGAAAATATTTGAGTATATAAAATACTAGCCATAAAATTGAAAGTAGAATCATTTGGACTATTAATGATGAAATAAGCAATTTTACCCTCATCACCCTTACCACCAATTCTATTTAATTCCATTGTATCGTCAACAGTCATAGACTCTATTTCAGATATATTAAAAGGTGCTAGACGTGCAGATGCAGTCATTATGATTGTACTCATCATTTTTGGTGATGATGCAGATACTTTAAAATGTTTCCATTGCTTAACACCTATATTTTCTGGATCTTTTTCTGCCCATACATCAAACATTCTACTCAATGTTGAATTTCCTTCTTTATCAGGTTCAGCAAGTCTAATTAACTTTAAAACAGTTTTAAAATTCTTTTCTTTATCTTCATAATTAAAAATTATATAATAAATAATTGCTTGAAGAAAAACCATTTCTGCCTTCTCCCAGAATGGATCACCAGTATTGGATTCAATAGTTTCTGATTTTGTATTTAACATTATAGTATTAATTAATGTCATTACATCATCTTCAGCTATCCATTCTTGAGTTTCCTTACTATTATCAATAGTTTTATTGATTTTTTTTATATACATAAGTGGATTAAAATGATCTGATTTTGATTTATCAACTAGGTTTAAAACACGAATATCATATCCAAGATTAATCAAAGACATTCCACAATCTCTGACTAATTCGCCTTTCGGATCTGTGACAACAAATGTTTCTCCATTTGCATTTAATAAATTAACTTTAAAATAATATCTTGATTTACCACTTCCTGGTCTACCAATTAAAATTAAATGTCTATTTCTTTTAGATATTCGCATATTTTTAGCAAACATTTCAGTAGCAGTAAATATTTGATTCTTTTCTAATTCTTTCTCACAGTAAGGTTTTATTACTTTTGGATCTTCCCATTCTGCACTACCATAAGTATTTTCTTGCAAATTCTTTTTATTTTGATTTGCAACTGTTTGAATAATTCCCCATGTAAATATCCCAACAAACAAAGAAGTAGTAATAGTCTTCATATTTAAAATAACAGGTGTAGAAATAATATGAAGTTTATCTAATGCTTCAGTTAACTGTGAAAATTCAAACTTACCATCCATTTCTGTAAGACTACAAACTCTAAGTGTGTAATAAGAGGCAACTAACATTATTAGTAAGACAATTATAATACTACTCTTCTTATTGCGTTTAACGATCAATTTCTTGTTCTTCTTTCTGTTCTAGTGCAACATTTTCAATAACTTTATCAGTCTTACTCTTTTCTGCTAATTCATTTGCCTCTTTTACTAAATCCTCTGTTTTTGATTTTTTTTTACTCTCTTCTAAAAGATTCTTTGTATCAGTTTCTTTTAATAATATAGTAGTTTTCCCATTCGGAGCAATTTCTGCAACATAATCTTTAGATGAATAAGTTTCTTTAAATTCTTTGTATCTTTTAATATCATTTATTTCTAATTCCATAATATCATGAATATTAGATTCACTTTCTATTGCTCTACCACCAGATGAACCATATTCTTTTATAGGTCTTTCTGGAGCATATTCTCTATATTCATCTAAATCCTCAGAACGAATAGCTATTATCATTTCTTTTTCATTAAGAACACAAGCACCATGACTTGGTAGTTCAAATAACTGTTCTCTAATTTCACAATATTCTTCCTTAGTTATTTTTTGAATACAATAATTTTTACTATAATCTCTAACAGGACACGATCCAAAATCTTCGCCTATTTTATTAAGATCATTTACACTTAAATTCATACCTCTTGAAACCATAGGTTCTATATTTCTATCATCAATTATTTCTTCATTATTTATACCATCTAAATCACTTTTTGTTTCTTGCTTTAATCTATTAGGTGGTATTTTAGCTAATTGTTCATTAAAAAATGATAATTTACTTTTATTAAAAATAATAACATATTGTTCCTCTTCATCTTTTGTTTTTTCTTGAATAGCAATATTTTTATAATTATCTGCTTTCATCTTACAATATTTATTTAAGGGTTTTATTTTACGTGTCTTCTCTTGAAAGGACAACCATCTATTAGATAATTTCAAATTATATGCTGAAATATTTTTATATTTATCTGCTTGATACTTACAAATTTTATTTAAAATTTTTATCTTAGATGTTGC
>CAJMOW010000067.1 GCA_905215145.1 uncultured bacterium
TCATTAGTTATAGGTTCGATCATTTCTACCATAACGCTTGAATGCATAACTACGGCATCATATATTATCATTAATTCTAATAAAGTAATTGAAATAAAAGACAAAGAAGAATATAGGCTTATATCTGATGTTTTAAATAATAATTTAGACAAGAATAATAAAACAAAAAGCAAAGATAATGTTATCGATAAAGGAAATGGGTTTTACAATACATTTGAAAATAACAAAGTAAATAAAGCTGAAAATACGTATAAAAAATTAGTTTTAAAAAAAGATATAAAAAAACCAAGAGTTTGATTCTTGGTTTTTTTATTATTTTAAAGCATCGATTAACTCAGCTTTTTTCATTGTAGAATAGCCTTCAACTTTTTTTGATTTAGCTAATTCTCTTAATTCAGCAACTGTTAATTTACTTAAATCTTTATTTTCTTTAGTTGATGCAGTTTTAACTTCTTTAGTTTCAGGCTTTTCTTGTACCTCTACTTTTCCATTTAATGCATCTTTAGCGATTGTAACTAAAGAAGCAAAATTTTCTTTTGAATCGATTGCTATTTCAGATAACATTTTACGATTAATAGTAATTCCAGCTTTGTTTAATCCATCAATAAACTTTGAATAACTGATTTCATTTTCACGACA
The DNA here is from genome assembly GCA_905215145.1 of uncultured bacterium. The sequence goes on from CAJMOW010000067.1 coordinate 640, forward strand.
AGCTGCATTGATTCTTGTAATCCATAATTTTCTGAAATCTCTTTTCTTTTGTTTTCTATCTCTATATGCATACTTTCCTGAATGCATTACTTGTTCTTTAGCAGTTTTATATAATCTATGTTTACTACCAAAATATCCTTTTGCTTCATCTAATACTTTTTTACGACGTGCACGATGAATTGTGCTTCCTTTAACTCTTGGCATATTTTTTTCCTCCTACAATATATCTTTTAATCTATTCATATCACTCTTGCTTAATAGTGATGCACTTCTACCACATCTATTTGATGCAGCATTCTTTTTTCCTGTGTTATGTCTAGTCCCAGGATGACCTATTTTAACTGTACCACCAGGTCTAACGTTACAAACTTTAGCAGTACCTTTATGTGTTTTTTGTGTTTTTTTAGCCATACTATAATTCCTCCTATTTTTCTTTTTTAGGCGCTAATACCATCGTCATAACTCTACCATCTAATGTTGGCTTTTGCTCTATAACTGATATTTCATTTAAAGCATCTGCAAAACGAAGTAAAACATTTTTTCCTAATTCTTGATGAGCCATTTCTCTACCTTTAAAACGTATTGAAACTTTTATTTTATGACCCTTCTCTAAGTATTTACTTGAATTATTTAATCTAGTATTAAAGTCATGAACGTCTATTGTTACTGATAAACGATACTCTTTAATTTCTAGATTATTTTCTCTTTGTTTTTTTAGGTTTTCTTTTTGGCGCTTTTTATTTTCATATTTAAATTTATTGTAATCCATAATTTTACAAACTGGTGGATTACCATTTGGATTTATTAATACTAAATCAAATCCTGCATAACTACTTAGTGTTAATGCATCTTTAATAGGTTTTACTCCTAGTTGTTCACCATTTGGACCTATAACCATTACTTCTTTTGCTCTGATTTGTTCGTTTAGATACAAATCTCTTTCCTTACTAGCGATAATTGACACCTCCATATAAGACCTTGTCTTATAAAATTAAAAAGTGAATACAAAGTATCCACTAAAAATGCATAATAAACATAATGTTTTTTGGCATTTTACCCATAGCTATTTGCTATCAGGTGAGAAGTGGATCTTCTACTTTCCTTCTTGATTTCTAGTACATTATACAAGAAAAATATCTCTATGTCAAGATATTTTCTTTTAATATTATGTAGTTACTAAATTTTTTATACTTTTAATATTAACTGTTTTTTTATTATCTATTATATTATTAATTATTATGTTTTCAATATTATCTTTTATTATTTTATCTATTTTTCTTGCACCAAACTCATTATAATTGCTTTCAATTAATATTTCATTTATTACATTTTTAGATATTGCAATTTTTATTTCATTTTTATATTTGTTTTTTAATTTTGAAATTTTTTTGTTTATTAAATATATTATATTTTCTTTAGTCAAATTATTAAATACTACAATATTATCTATTCTATTTATAAATGGAACACTAAAATTTTCTTTTAGTTTTGTTAATACTTTACTTCTTTCATTGTTTGTAAATCCTATATTTATATCATGAAATCCTACATTAGAAGTCATTACTATTGTAACATAATCAAATCTTATTATATTACCTGCTGAATCTTTTATTTTGCCTTCATCTAATATTTGATATAACAAATTTATAATATTAGGGTGTGCTTTTTCTATTTCATCTAATATTAAAACAGAATATGGTTTTCGTTTTATTTCATCTAATATATTATTTGTATCCATGTAACCAACATATCCTGGAGGAGCTCCTAAGAATTTGCTTACAGTATGTGCTTCACTATATTCACTCATATCTAATTTTATAACATTTTGACCTACTAGATTCTTTGAGAAAATTTTAGCTAAATATGTTTTTCCTACTCCACTTGGACCTGTAAACATTATTGAATAGCATTTTCCCTCTTCTTTAAATCCTAGTTTTATTTTTTTTATTATATTTATTACTTCATTTACTGCTTTGTTTTGACCTATTATTTTATCATTTATATCTTTATTTATTTTATCAACTATTTTTTTATTTTCACTTAAAAGTTCATATATAGGTATTCCTGTTTTTGCATTTATCACTTTTGCTACATCTTCTTTTTTTACTTTTTTTACATTATTTTCATAAAAGTTTAATTCCAAATTATTTATTTTGTGCATGATAGTATTTTCTTTTGTTTTATATTTTGAAGCCTCATTAAAATTATTTGACATAATAGCACTGTTTTTTTCTTTTAAAATATTTTTTAATTCTTTGTTTAGTTCATTGTATTTTTTCATTTGTGTTGTTTCTTTTAAACTTGTTTTACTACATACCTCATCTAATACATCAATACTTTTATCTGGCTCATTTCTATCATATATGTATTTTTTTGTTAAATTCATTATTAAATCAATAATTTCTTCACTTATTTTAACATAGTGATATTTTTCATATATTGATTTTAATTTCATTAATATTTCTTTTACTGTTTTATCATCTGGTATATCAACCATTACACTTTGGAATCTCCTATCTAAAGCTTTTTCTGGTTCTATATATTTTTTATATTCTTCTATCGTTGTTGCACCTATACATTTTATTTTGTTTCTAGCGAGTGCGGGTTTAAAAATATTAGATGCATCTATTGCGCCTTCAGCTCCACCTGCTCCGACTAATGTATGTATCTCATCTATAAATAAAATTATGTCATCATTTTCTTCTATTTCTTTTAATATTTTTCTTACTCTTTCTTCAAATTCACCTCTATATTTTGTTCCTGCTACTGTACTTGCCATATCTAAGCTTATTATTCTTTTATTTTTTAAGCATCTTGGAACTTCTCCTATGCTTATTAACCTACTTAATTCTTCTACTATAGCAGTTTTTCCAACACCAGCATGACCTATTAATAATGGATTGTTTTTTGTTCTTCTACATAATATTTCCAGTATTCTTTTAATTTCTTTATCTCTACCTATTACTGGGTCTATTTCGTTATTAAGTGCTTTTTTATTTAAATCAACGCCTAATTCTTCTATTAATAATTTTTTATTTTTCTTTTTTTTATTTACTAATTTATATGAAAAAATATTATATAACTCATCTAGGTTTATATTCATCCCTAGCATAACTCTTATTGCTATTCCTTCTCCCTCTTCAAGTAAACTAGAAAATAAATGTTCTACAGTTACTTCTCCATTATTATTCTCTTTACTATTTATTATTGCATTTTCTATTATTCTTTTTAAAAGAGGTGTATATAAAAACCAATTATTTTCTTCTTTTCCTATTCCTATAATATCTATTATTTCGTTTTTAAATGTTTCATACGTTAAACTATATTCTTTCAGTTTTTCTGATATATTTTTACTGTTTTTTAATATTGAAAGAAATAAGTGTTCACTTCCAACATATGGGTGTTTTAATTCATACATTTCTTTTTTAGCATCTTTAATTACTTTTCTTGCATCTTCATTAAAATTTCCAAACATTTTTATCTTCCCTTCTATATATTTTATGATGATATTAAAGTGGAAGGCAAAAAGATGCCTGTAAATATTATGATTGCTGAAAAGCAAAATATTTGTTCTTCTGAAAATATACTAACTGATACTTGATATTTAATATCTACTACTTCTCCATCCAATGTTTTTAAAAAATCATTGACTGATTTTTCTAAGTCTGATTCATGACTTTCATCAAATATTTTTACCTTCATTTAATCACCAAATATAATATACAATTTCGTAATAAAAAATAATGTCACTTTTTAATTATTTTTTTATTTTGTGGTATAATAAATGAAGATAGGTGTGTGTGTATGTATGAAGAAGTTAGTTATTATTTTAAGCAGTTTTTTATTTCTTTTACTTTTATGTATTTTAGTTACTTTTAAAACTATTTATATATATGATAGTAGTAGCTCTAGTTTTGAAGTTTATAGCGATAAAAACATAATTAGCGAGAAAATAAATGTTAAAGCACAATATTGCTCATTATTTAAAATAAGATGTGCAGATATTAATGATGTAGATATTAGTAATAATATTAATTTTGATAAAATTGGTGAATATAATATAGTTTATAAATTTAAATACAAAAATAAGAAAAAAACTTATGTAAAAAAAATAAATATTGTAGATACTACTGCACCTACTATCAAGCTTTCTGAATCTAAATTAATGTGTCCAAATAAATATGTTGAACCTGGATATGAGGTTTCTGATAATTATGATACTGATATAAAAAATAAAGTAAAAATTGAAAAAATAAATAATACTTTAATATATACTGTTATTGATTCAAGTGGTAATAAAACAGTTGCAAAACGAGATTTAACTTTTGGCGATAAGGAAGCTCCAAAAATAGCTTTAAAAGGTAATGAGACTATATATCTTTTAATTGGAGAAGAATATAAAGAACCTGGATATGAGGTCTCTGATAATTGCGATGATGATCTTAAAACAAAAGTTCAAATAGAAAGTAATTTAAATAATAAAGTAACAGGAACTTATACAATAAAATATAGTGTAAGTGATTCAAGTGGTAATAAGGTTAGTCAAACAAGATTTATTAAAGTTTACAATACTCAAAGTAATATTACAATTATTCCAACAAACAAGGTTATTTACTTAACTTTTGATGATGGACCTGGACCATATACTGAATACTTATTGGATATACTTAAAAAATATAATGTTAAAGCAACATTTTTTGTGACAAATCAATTTTCAAAATATCAATATGTTCTTAAACGTATTGATAATGAAGGACATACTATAGCAATTCATTCATATTCGCATTCATATAAAAATATTTATTCAAGTGTTGATGCATTTTTTAATGATATAGACAAAATGGACAAGATAATATATTCTCAAACTGAAAAACATTCTAAATTATTGCGTTTTCCTGGTGGAAGTTCTAATACAATAAGTAGATTTAATAAAGGAATAATGACTAGTTTATCTAAGGAAACCGCTATTAGAGGTTATAAATACTTTGATTGGAATGTAGATAGTAATGATACTGGAACGAGTAATTCTAATAAAATTTCAAATAATATTATAAAAGGTATAAAAGCTAATAATTATTCAATTGTGTTGCAACATGATATAAAAAAATATAGTGTTAACGCAGTAGAAGATGTAATAAAATATGGTCTTGCAAATGGTTATACATTTTTACCTTTAGATATAACAAGTCCAACTGCTCATCATGGCATTAATAATTAAAAAATCCCTTAAAATAGGGATTTTTTTACTACATCATATCATCTAATTTGGTGTCAACTTCTTTAGCCACTTTATTGAACTTCTTTTTAACTGTTTTCATAATTGGTTTACTATATTTTTGATAAGCTAATGTAGCTCCTACACCAAGTCCAATAAGCGCCATATTTTTACCTAATTTCATATTTCACCTTCTTAGCTATAATGTAACTTGTATGTAATAACATACAATTATATTTTTTCTTTATTTTTTAAAATTATTCATAAAAATTAATTTTTCTTTTAAAGTTGTTTTTCTTTCATATTCATTATCATTTTTTATACTTGTTTTAAAAACATTAGGATCTCCAACTATTATAAGTTTTCTTTTTGCTCTTGTTACAGCTGTATATATTAGTTTTTTTGAAAGCATTCTTCCATATGAACTGGTTATTGGGAGTACAACAAGTTCAAATTCACTTCCTTGAGATTTATGTATGCTTATTACAAAACCATGTTTAAACTTATTAAAATCTTTAGGTAAATATTTAACTATATTTCCATCATAATCAATATATATTTCATCTTTTCCACTTTTGCTTGTATTTGCATATATTATATATTTTATAGTACCCAAATCTCCATTAAAAACATTTTCATCTGGCATATTAACTAATTGTAATACTTTATCATTTTCTCTATATATAACATCAAAATATTTAATTTCTCTTTTTTCAGGATCTTTTTTATTAAATACATTTTGAAGTTCTTTATTTAATGAATCTATTCCATTTACACCAGCATACATAGGTGCCATAATTTGTACTTTCTTATAATCATATCCTTTTTTTTCTATTGTTTCAGCTAGTGATATTATCGTATTTTTTAATGAATAATTTGTACATTCTAAAAATGTATAATCATCTCTTGTTTCATAAAAATCAGAACTTAAATTATTATCATTTATTTCTTTTGCTAGTACGGGTATATATGAGTTTTCATTTTGTCTATATAATAGTTTTAATTTTACAACATCAATTATATCACTATTGATGAAGTCTTTTAAAACTTGTCCTGGTCCAACACTTGGAAGTTGATTAAAATCTCCAACTAATATTAATTTTATGTTGTCATTTAGACCTTTAAGTAAATTATCTATTAAAGATATATCTATCATACTTACTTCATCTATTATTATTAATTTACTTTTATCTTTATTATATTCATCTATTTTAAAACTATTTAGTTCTTTATTCCATCCTAAAAATCTATGTATTGTAGTAGCTGGAAAAAGAGTTGCTTCGCTTAATCTTTTACTAGCTCTTCCCGTAGGTGCG
>CAJMOW010000068.1 GCA_905215145.1 uncultured bacterium
CAATAAGCTGCAGTGTTTAATCCACTTCCTGTTCCGTCTTGTATACATATTAGTAAGTCGCCAGCTGAACACGTCTATCCAGCATAAGTTCCCTGAGAAGTTACTCTATAGGTATCTCCGACCTCACATTTAGTGGGAAATCCCTAAACCTCTACTCCAGCAACGGTATGTGTCGTATAGCTTCCATTACTATAAGTAATAGTACCCCTATACCGCATTGCATCGTTAGCAGCAAAGCTAGCATTAATTATCTAATGAACCTACTGAGTAGTAAATAGGGTTGTTGTATTATTTACAGAGGTATTTTCAGCTATTGGCAAGTCTGTGGTTGTTATCTCAGCCCAGGTAGCATTTCCTCTAAATATTTCAGTGGCTTTACCGCTAGAAATAGGAACTAAACCTCTTACTGTAGGAGTAAATGTGGGAGTAAAATCCTTTCCATGAGATATAATGTGACCGTCTTTAGAAAAGAATAGCTTTACGTATTCCCCAGAAGCAGATTCCGGCAAAGTAAGATTGCCTGATATTTCAGCATAGGTATTAGCAAAATTTAATAGTGCCATATTATAAATGATTCCATTTTAGTATAATTTTATTATCTTCATCTATTCCAAAATCATTCCCCAGAAGCAGATTCCGGTCTTCTGACCCGTTATACTAAAGATAACCTTCTTGGTCCACTATTACCGTCACATTACTAGTAGGAGCGACTTCTACTATGTGTCCTCGATTATCGTATTTTACCTTTACTGAAGAAGGAGATTCATTTGCAGTTATGGAGTTGGAGTGAGTAAGAATTATATTCTTTTCTTGCTTAAATGCCTATAGTCCAGACCCAGCAGGTGTAATTATCTGCTCAATCTTCCTCTCTAGCATATTATCAAGAGTAATTACTTCTTCACCATCTTTAACTAAAACAGCTTCAGCAGTAGTCTAAGGAACGAATATCTAACCATGTTGCTTAAGTTGTTTAATAGTTAATTCCATGATTATCCTCCTATTACTTGGTCTGTGCTATCTGTACTGACCATACTGTCATATAAATCTGATGGAATGGTATAATTAACTACTACCTTAGAAACACTATCTGATGTAGTAACATCTTTAGCAGTGATAGTGTTTGCTAACTAGCCATTAATAGTATTAATAGTCTAATTAAAGGTTTCTTTAGTTACATAACCAGATAAATCTACATCTGTTTGGACTTCTCCAATTTTTTCCCAAATATATTTCGCCTGCGTATTTTCATACACACAAATATATTCGATAAAAATATTTCCTGCAGTACCAGATGGTGCAGGAACTAAATATATAGAATTTAAACAGTCTTTTGACGCTGTTGGTAGCTAAGTAACTATCTTGTATAGTTCTATGCTATTAGTAGTACTAATAACTCCTTCTGGAGAAATAGTAATACCTATACCAGCAGTAAGCTTGTCCTGTTTACCCTCTAAGGCTGTATTAATTTGTTGAACTGTATTCTTCAACATAGCAATATCTCCAGCATTAGTTCCTACAACTCCCATTGTAGTTCTTAATACCTTGTCAAGAGTTGTTATTCCTAATGATGAAAGTCCTGGAATATTAGAGGTGTTTACTACTACTGCCTCCGCTAAGGTAATAGGGACAAATTCAGTTTTTGATTGAAATAATCTTTTTATTTGTGTTGTACTCATAATTTAAATAAATTATTAGGTATTTGGTAGTCTACATAAGATTTTAGTGTAGAATCTACAAAATCTAAGTCGGCTATCATATTCTGAACTTCCTTTTTAGTGATAAAATTGTTGTTATTGTTTTCCACAATTTGACCTACAATTCTATCTATTTCTTCTTTACTATAAACTCCTAGATTAGTTCTAGCTAGCGTCTTCTCAGATTCTGTTTTAAACTCGCCTAAATAATTTTCTTTACATAAATGAGTTTTATATTTTGGTTTTGGACATTCTCTAATAAGCTAATTATCACATCCGAATCCCGTATCTATACTTCCTATAACTGAATCTGGATTTTTATGTTTCGGAGTTTTACAGCTAAGGTTGATTTCAGGAGGTGGAGGAACTGGCTTGTCATTATGCTCAAACCCTGTACTTATGGTAGTCATCACAGAATCCCCTTCTATAAAATCAATATGATTTTCAGGAGGTGGAGGAACTGGCTTAGTATCATAGCCAAGCTTTATAGTATTAAGTAATGATTTAGAAGGAAGTAGCTAGGGCTTTTCATTCCCTAGCTATATTTTATCCTTTTCTAAATTCTCATTCATTTAACGTAATCTTATCTGGATACCCAGAAGTATAATCATATTTTATAACATCTTCAACTGTCTTAAGCTCTTTTATAGCTAATAGATGTTGAGTTGTGTTTACATAACATTTCCCAGCGTACACCTCTAGCTAAGCTAGAAATTCTTTTACCTTGTCTACTGGTAATTCGATTACTTCACTACCAAGAACCAAAGACATATTACCAGTACTACAATTAGCTAAATTTTGTAGCCCGACTCTAGTAGCTTTATCTAACCAATACTCTTTGTCGTTATAATAGAACGAATCAACGTTAGATGATTTATCATATGCTTTAATAGCTGCTTCTAAAACTGGAAGCATTAATTTAAAATAACATACTCCATCTTTTCGCTCAAATAACTCCTTCCAAACACTCAAGGGGAGCCTTAACAGCTCCTCGTGAGTGAGTAAGGATTTCAAAGAGTCATCCTTATTAATTACATAATAACGATTATCGTGACTTATTTGCATGAAATTATCAGCCATTCTTAGAATAATTAAATTTAGTAAATGGTACTCCTTGATGTTTAGTTAATCTCCAAGCATTATTATATTGAACTGTGTTCCAGTATGATGGGTCGTTATAACTACCAGTAACCCATTCATTAGAGTATGTATAACCTCCAGAACCTCCGTCATATTGCTAAGTTCTTTGATAAGAATAGTTGTTAGCAGCTGACGAGTTAATAGAAGTAGTAATATTATTTACTCCAGCATTATCTCCAGAACCTACTATATTAGACCATACAGATGGGAACTAGTTGTTAGCTCTAGAATATGCAATAGAGAAAATTGGAGTTGTTAGCACTCCACCTCCATTGGCAACTGAGGTACTAATAGGCTATCTTACTGTATCTCCAGTATTGAAATTACTTCCAGAGACACTATAACCTCTATAGTAAATAATTCTAGAGAACTCAGCTACTGAAGGAGCATACCAATTACCTTTCTTATAAGCTGAATTTAGAGTTTCTCCATCCTTTACAGACGGTTCATATACCTACATACTATAGAAGTATGGATATAATAGACAGCTCATAATATCTGTTCCAGAAGCATTGGTCCATACTGTCTGAATAGCTTCACATAGATTATTTAAGTTAGACTTAGATTCTATGTAGTATTCCCATGAAGTACTACCTCCTGAAGAAACTTGTTTTCTGCTAATATAAGGCTTACAAGCTGAGTTATTATACAAAATAGGAAGTAACTTACTATTTACATGATTAATATATAATTCAGTATCAGACTTACCAGCAAATGCTGTATTTACCTGTATGTTGTAGGTAGATACATTAATATTATTAATTAAGTTAGGAGTAGCAGTACCAGAAACAGTTTCATAATTAGAAACAGACACGCTAGACAAATAGGCTTGTACCTAATACAGCTGTTGTAATATCTATTCCTGAGAACCAGAATTTCCATCTGCACTATATCCTAAGTAGTAAGACTTTTCTTCATCAGTGTATTCCTTACCAATGATGTAAACTACTCCAGACGTATCATCACTTTCATCCTTTGCATACACTAGACCAACTAAAGTCTTAGTAGCATCAAATGAGCTAGTAAACGTACCATCAGCATATGCAAAGTCTCCAAGCTAAGGAGCCTTCCAAGCGAAGCTTACTTTAACAGTTTTTCTAATGGGAGTTCCACTATTAGCAACCTTCATACTAATAGTTACTGTAGCAGTACTACTAGATTCCTTCTTCAAGGTAATAGCACCAGTCTAATCAATAGTAGCAATATCAGTTGATACTCCTGACATAGAGTAAGTAATATCTAAGTATCCATTTACTAATGGATTATAAGGGTTAGTTCCAGATTTTATTTCAACATCATTACCAGAATCTACTGTAATGTCAAATAGGTTTTGACGAACAATAGTTCCGGATTCTCCAGCCTAGTAATATACAGAAACTTCCCCTGCACAACTAAAGTCTAGGATTTCAGCACTTTGGAAATGGATTCTAATCTTAGAAGAAGAACTAGAAATGTCTCCAAATGTATTAACTAATAACTGCTTTGTAGCAAAGCTAATAGCCTTCAACTAAGTGCTTCCTGCAGTATTTACAATATAAATATCTCCAGTTAAGTTACAAGTATTAGTAAGAATCATCTTTCTTAATGCATCTTCTGTTATATACAGATTAGCATTTCTAATAGTTACTGATTGAAGGGCATTGCAGTTAATTAACTATTTGCAGAAATTAGCTACATCAAAACTTCCTACATTATCACAGTCAATATATACTGTTGATAAATTATTCAATCCTTCAAATGTAATATCAGTCAATCCTGGATTATCATAGATTCTAAATGTTTCTATAGTATCAGGAAGAATTACATTCTTTAGTCTACCAGTTTGTGGGAATACTACGCTCTTAGTAGTAGTCTTAGAGAAGTCTATAGTCTCTAACTTTAAGAACTTAGACAAATCCATTTCTGTAGGAAGTGTCATATTTCTAAGAGTTAAGCTCTCTAACACTGGGAATGAAGGAGTAAATAAGCTGATAGCTAAGTCCGGATAATCGCTTGGGAATAGACTAGTATAATCGTCTAACTAAGCATTATCAATTTGGAACTCAGTAGTTCTAGCAAAATCTGCATCAATAGTAGACATCTTTAAACCTAAAATATTTAACTTCTTATATAAAGTAGTTAAGTATATACCTTGGTTAATTGCAGGATCTCCTTGATTGATTTCGGCTGTATAACTATTTCCTGTCTATGCTAAATTCTTAATTGCATCAAAGTTAGATGTCTAGAAATTAGATAGATAAAGGTTTTTACCGTTGTAATGATAAACAGGATAGCAATCCTAATATGGTTCAAACTCCATTCTTAATCTCAGAGTATCACCACTACCTGCAGAACTTGCAGTTCTTAGTGCAATAGCTCCTAAAGAAGTCTATGCATAAGTAGAAAGGAATGCAAATCTCTTGGTCATGAACTATTTCTCACAAGCTAAGCAAGAGCCGTGGCTTTGTTCGATAGGTTCAATCTCGTTGTTACTATAATATGAAAGTACCTTAGAATTTTTAATAGCCTAAGCATTTTCATAATATATCTTAGCTGTATGGTTATATGCTACTGCTGGGAACGTTTCTTGAACATTGAAGAACACTTTATAGAAGTAATTTGATTTATCTTCCATACTGTTACTGTTCTTAAATGCAGTATTTATAACACTTGCTAAATATGTTTTTATTTCAGATTCGAAACATTGGTCAAACATATAGAAGAATACATTGTTAGCATCTCCCCAATATACTGAGTCAGCTTCTCTATAGGAAGTCTCTAGCAAATTATAGGGCTTAGATTGAAGACCGTTGTTATCAGTTACTAAGATAGTATCTAAGTCGTCTCCAATAAGTCTAACTAGATAATCCCCCTTACCACTCTCAACAAATTCTCCTTCTTCGTTTTCTTCTCTTAGTTTTCCAATAATTTGGAAATATGTATTTTTAGCTCTATTGTCAGTTCCAGATACAAACTTAATAAAAGCCTAGTGGAAAGCAATATCATTTACATCTATGTAGTTCTTAATTCCTGTAATGAAATTAGCTTTCATTGCATCTAATGCAGCAGGAATACCTAAAGCGCTACTTGTTCCAGCTAACTCGTAGATATTAGCTCTAGCCCATCCAGTAGCAGATTCATAACTTACTCCCGCACATACCCAAGTTCCGTTAATATCATCATAACGATAAATATCTCCAGACTTATGACTAGTTGGATTTAGCGTACAAGTACTAGCTGTTACAATGTACTTTTTAGTTACATCCCATCCAGAAGGACTAGTAGCACTTGTCTGAACCATGTTGTAATCATGTGTATAAACGAAGTCGTAGAACTCTCTAAACTTCTTTAAAGATTCATGTACTGATTCAGCAAATTGGAAGTATGTCTTTCCACTATCATTTTCTACTTCTTCACAACCATAATCAATATCCCAAGCTCCTCTCTAATCGTATACAACAGATTCATCTTCGATTAAAAGATTATCCCAAGGACGAAGTAAAGAATTAGCATAAGTTATAGTTGGTTGATTAGTTAGTCCATAAGTATCTTCTCCAAGTACACCAGAGGCTCTTTGAAGCGCCTACCAAGGACGTCTAAAGTTTACAGATGGGTCAGTGTTTTCACCACCTTCTAGCATTAGATATTCAGGAGTTATATCTTCGTCATATCCACTGGAAGCATCGTCTCCTTTACCTGCTCCCCAAGTTTGGAATCCCATAAATTTGATAGATTCATCATTATCTAACAAATCTGCTAGTTCTATAGTAGAAACATCTTCTAAATCAGTTTCCCAATAGAAGTATAGGAATGGTTCTTCATGTACGGCTTTCTGTCCTCCTGAAATTAAATTTCCTCTAGATTCCTTATAGGCATCATCAAATAATTTACAAGAACCAATCTTATGAGACTGCATAGAAGAAGCAAAGTTTACTTTACCTACTAATTTAGTTATCTTATATGCAGTAGTATCTTGCTATCCATCATAAGGAGGCATTACATAGTAACCCTTTGTAGAAGAAGCATCTTCTCTAAACGTATTAGTATCTGTATCTAACTAAGAGTATGGAGTAAACGGGCTCTTTATTTTCTGTCCTTCCTAATCCTTTAATTTATTTAAAGCATAGGTAACATTCCAAATTAGATATCTCATTGCAGAGGAACCTTGTCCCTTTACTTGACCATGAGTTAATCTACCTCCATATAAGTTATTAACAGCAGGGTTAGCATAGTTAACAAATAAAGTTACTGGAGATTTTTTCTATGCTGTTTCTTGTGGAGGAGTTTCATTATCTTCACCTCCCCAAGC
>CAJMOW010000069.1 GCA_905215145.1 uncultured bacterium
TGTCTCATAGTATCACCAAATATATTTTAACACATTTTATCATTCAAGAATATCTTTTGTTTGTTCATTTACATTTTTTTCGTAAACTGTTAATTTTTCATTTATATCTAATGTTGCAAGTAAAATATTTGATGTATTTTTATAACCTTTAATTTTAAGTTCTTTTTGTAACCATTCTTTATTCTTATTAAAATTATTTAAATTTTTAATCATAATTTTAGTATCTATTATTACATTTGCGCATAATCCTTGTTTCTGCACCGGTAAATTCATATCTTGTATAGTAACATTTTGATTTTCTTTCTTTGGCATTATACTAACAATTCCATTAACTTCTAATATTGCATAATCAATTTGACTTAAGTCAAAATATCCGTTCATTCTACATTGTTCTAATAAATCGTTTATATCAAATTTTACTTTTTTTAAGTTTTTTTCTACTATTTTTCCTTTATCAATTAATATAGTTGGGATACCCATAAAAAATCTTCTAAGTGTTATACTTTTCATTGTCAAAACAGAAACTAAATATGCAATTAAACCAAATATTAACATTGCAAGTATGCCATTTTCAAATTGTGTATCAAGTGATGTTGTGATTTCAGCTGCAAAATTTCCTATTGAAATACCAATTACATAATCAAATACTGAAAGTTGTGATACTTGCTTTTTACCTAATAATTTTGTTATTACAAAAAGAACTATTAATGATATTATCGATCTGATTGCTACATCATCTAATTGTTTTATGTCCATGTTATCACCAATATTATTATTCATTTTTAGGGCTTTTTTATACTAAAACTTAAAAAAAATCTTTATTTTTCTATTAAATAAAGATTATTTAAAAGTACACCTGTTCCCTCTGCTACACATGTAAGTGGACTTTCTGCAATGTATACTGGAACATCTAATTCTTTTTGTAATAATTCATCTAATCCATTTATTAAGGCTCCTCCACCAGTTAATACAATTCCTTTATTAATTATATCTGCAGATAATTCTGGGGGAGTTTCTTCAAGAACTTTTTTAGTAGTTTCTACTATAATATTTACGCTTTCTTTTAAAGCTTCTTCTATTTCTGGAGCTGTTATGGTTATAGTGCTTGGAAGTCCTGTTGTTAAATTTCTACCTCTAACTTCCATTTTGTTGTTTTTATCACCTTTGTAAACTGTACCTATAGTTAATTTAATATCTTCTGCTGTCCTATCACCTATTAAAAGCTTATATTTTTCTTTAATATATTTAATTATGTCACTATCAAATGTGTTACCTGCTATTTTAATTGATGAACTAGTAACTATTCCACCTAGTGATAAAACAGCAATATCAGTAGTTCCACCACCTATATCTATTACCATACTACCACTTGGAGCTGATATATTTAGGCCGGCTCCTGTAGCTGCTACTTTAGGTTCTTCCTCAATATATACTCTTTTTGCTCCTGTTCTTTCAGCTGCCTCTTTTATCGCATTTTTTTCTACTTGAGTTATATTTGATGGACAACAAATTAATATTCTAGGTTTTGTAAATAATGTTTTACCATTTACTTTTTTTAAAAAATAATCAAGCATAACTTCTGTGATTTCAAAATCTGCTATTACGCCATCTTTCATTGGTCTTATGGCTTGTACACTTCCTGGTGTTCTTCCAAGCATTTCTCTAGCTTCTACTCCTACTAAAGGTTTTTTTGTTTCTGAATCTATTGCAACAACACTTGGTTCATTTAATACTATGCCTTGTCCTTTTACGAAAATTAATACATTTGCTGTACCTAAATCTATTCCTATATCTTTTGTGAACATTATTTCCTCCTTTACTGTAATATGTTTAAGTATTTTTTTCTGGTTGATTCTCCACCTCTAATATGTCGTATATCTATATGATATTTTAAAATGTCTTCTACATTTTTGTATTTTTCTTTGTCTATTTTTAATAGTCTTTCATGTAAATCTTTATGTACTGTACTTTTTGATACTTTAAATAAACTGGCTATTTCTCTAACAGTCTTTCCTGTTTGTATAATATAGTTTGCTTCTTCTAATACTCTTTTATTAATATAATTCACTATAACACCTCTTTAGTAAATTATATTTTTAACTGATATTTTTATTCAAAAAAGAGCTTATGCCCTTCTATATTTCATTTGTTTTTTTACCAATGTAATTTAGTGGATTTACAGTTTTGTTATTTATGCTTATTTCAAAATATAAATGATTCCCAGAATCTTTATCTATATTTGAATTGCCACTTTTACCAATAACTTGACCTTGTGTTACTTGGTCGTTTTCTTTTACTGATACTTCACCTAAACTTTGATATATACTAACTATATTGTTTTCATGTTTAATTTCTATTACATTTCCTAAAATTTCATCTTGATGTACGGATGTTACTGTGCCACTTAGAATTGCTACTACATCAAATGTATCTTTTCCTTTGTAAGTTATTCCTGTGCTTGGTATATATGTTCCTTCATAATATATTATTGAATTTTTTTGTTCGTTTTCATCGCTAGCATAATCATAATATTTTTTTGTTATTGAAACACTTTCATCAATATAAGGATTCGCTATTTGTTCTATATTATTATTTGTTGTTGTATCGCTAACAACTGGAACTGTGTCTTCAAATATAGTTTTATTTACATATTCTGTAGTGTCTGGTTTTTTGTATAAAGACTTTTGTATTAAAAATATACTTGAAATTATTAATATAAATCCTATTGCATAAATAGTATATACTACTGGTTTTTTTAATCTTCTATATGTCATATTATCACCTCATTTAAGAGTTTTGACAATATTTAATATTTTATACAATTTTTTAAATTTTTTTTATTTTAGTTCCTTGGTAATAATGATATAAAATTTGATCATATGTATATCCTGCTCTTGACATTCCTTCTGCTCCATACTGACTCATTCCAACTCCATGACCATATCCTCTAGCAACCACTTTTATTGAATCATTATTTTGGGTTATAGTATAATAATTTGATTTTAGTCCCAATTTATTACATAACTCCCAGCCTGTAAATGTTTTATCATTTATTTTAATTTTTTTTATTCTACCTGTATTTGTTTTTGAAATTATTTCTACTGTTACCTTATCTTTATATTCTAATCCTAATAAATCATAAAATTTTTTTAAAGTGAAATAATATTCTTTATCATAAAGTGGAGATACAGAATCCCATGTAGAACTAACACTTCTTAAATAAGGAATTTCATTTGGAAATATATCTTCACTATTTTCGGTTACCCCAATACTTGTAGAAAAAAACAAGGCATCTATTATTTTTCCATTATATACTAAATATTCAGAATTTGTTTCTATCACTGCTTGTTTTACTTTATTTGAAAGTTCAGTATATCTATTTCCCCAATTTTGTTTTTGTTGGTTTTCATCTAAATATACCTGATTTTGTACTGTATCTATTACATCATATTCATTTTTTTTATTTGTTGAAAGTCGTTTCATTACATAAGTACGAGCAGCTACTGCTTGGGCTTTTAATGCTTCTAATGAAAACTCTGCTGGCATTTCACCTGCAAGCACACCTGATACATATTCTTCTAATGGAATTTCATCTATTTTTCCAGTTGCGTTTCTTTTTACTCTTACTTTCATATTGGCGGTATAATTAAATTTTATTTCATCATCATATATAAATAATGAAATAACTATGTATGGTATTATTATTATTAACAGAATTACATATATTATTTTTTTCATATTCATCACTATTGTTTATTATAGTTTTAAATAATAGAGTTTTTTGTCAAAAAAAATCACATTTCTGTGATTTATAATATTTTTGTATTAACAAAGAAGTCATAAAAGAAATTTGTTGTAGTATATGATAAGAAAATTGCTATTAAAAAATATAAAATTCTTGATTGATAATATCTATTTTTTTTAAATATACCATTAATATTTATACTATCTAATGCCCAAATAGATATTAAAAGTGAAAAAAGATAAAATATTCCTTTTATCATTTTTCCTCATAATTCGTTATCATATTAATTCTTCTTAAATGTCTTTCTTCATTTGTGAATTTTGTTTCTAAAAAAGTATCTATTATTTCTTTTTGTTCATCAAATTGTTTTTCATAGCTAATGGAAATTACATTGCAATTATTATCAATTTTGCAAAGTTTTGCTTCTTCAACATTGTCTACTTTTCCACATCTTATACCTTTTACCTTATTGCAGGCTATGCTCATACCTATACCCGTTCTACAAATTAATATTCCTAGATCTATGTCTTTATTTATAATTGCTTCTCCTACTGAAAAAGCATATATAGGATAATCAGTAGATTCTTCTGTTTGACTTCCTAAATCTTTTACTGTATATTTTTTTGATTCTAAATATTCTTTTAATTTTAATTTTAATTTATACCCTCTATGATCGTTTCCTATTCCTATTACCATATTTTCTCCTATCTAAATAATGTCCATGGATTTACTCTTGTTGCTCCAGAACTGAATGGGGCACCTCCATACCACACAGCAAAATGTAAATGTGGGCCTGTTGCCATTCCTGTCATTCCAACATATCCTATTACTTGACCTCTTTCAACAGTTTGGCCTACTTTTAAACCAGAAGCATAAGAACTCATATGATTATATTGTGTGTAATATCCATTATTATGATTAATTACTACATGTATACCATTGACACTATCTCTAGCTACTTTTATTACGGTACCATTATTTGTAGCATAAATTTTTGATCCATATTTACCTGCAATATCAAGTGCACCATGTAATTCACGTTGACCAGTTATTGGATTAATTCTATAAGTATAATTTGAACTTATATAATAACTATCAATAGGCCATAACCAGTTACTAAGTGAACCAACTGACGGTAATACCCTAGAACCTTTTACAATGATTTTATCTGTAGCAGGTTGTAATACTTCTTTAGATATTTGTTGTACATATACTATAGTACCATTTACTAATTTTTCATTTTGTTTTGTTCGTGAAATTCCATTTTTTCCAACTTGTGTTACCGTTTCATAACCTGCTACCATAGTTGGATCTATTTTTTCCACAGTTTTATATAATTCCTCTATATCTGTCGTTGTTTCTTGTGATACAGTTACATTTAGCTTTGGATTTGTTATGCCAATTACCACTTCTTCTCCTGCAGAAAGAATATTTGTTTCTTTTTTATATTTAGGATTTGACATTAAAAATTCTTCTACACTAATTTTGTACTCATAGGCAACTTCTTCTATAGTATCGCCTACTTTAACAACATGGGTTTTACTTTGTTGATTTTCACCAAATAACAAATATTTGCTCAATTGTGCGCTATCAGTATATATTTTTTCTGTTGAAGGAATATTCATTTCTTTAATTGTTATGTTATTATCAATATATATATCCGTTATATATTGACCTGTTTCCTTTATTTGTTCTTGAGTATTATTTTTATACGCTTCATATTTTTCAGTTCCCACGTATGCTTTTATAACCATTTCTACCGCATTCGTGAAAATATCTTTTGATAAAACATATATTTTTTCAGTGTTTTTTCCATTTTGAATTGTTATTTGATATCCTCTTAATGTGAAATCACTTTTTTCCTTTATTTTTTCATATATTGATTTTATATCTTCTATGTTATTATTATAACTTATTTCTTTTTTTATTTCTAAACCATTTGGAATAAAAACTTCATTTACTAAATACTTTTCTTTTATTTCTTTTTGTTCTTCATTTATGTATTTTTCTAATTGATCTTTTGATTCAATTTTACCTAACAATTCACCATTTAAATAAACTTTGTAGTACGTGTTTGGTTCAACATTTTTTTCATATGATAAACTTAAAAAAGCAGTTGCTGCAATCACTATTACAATTAAAAACATCAGTAAAACTTTTTTCATATGAACCTCCTTATATATTATATAAGCGAGTATAACTACTCGCTTATATTAGTATTTTGTAGTTCTATTTGTAAACCTAGTTCCTCTTTGTGGAAAATTAACTAATGTTCTTGGATTAACACTTTTTGCTATATAAGTATTCCAAGAAGTATAATCAGTTAAATATAAACCGTATGCTGTTGCGAAATGTAAATGTCTACCCGTAGAACATTTGTCCCAAGTTTCAACACTAGGATCGCCACCCATTATTGCAATTTTAGTATCTTTAGTTACAGTGTCACCAACAGAAACTAAAATAGATCTTAAATGTACATATGATGTTGTATATGTAACTCCATTTATCTTATGATGTATATAAATTCTATTACCACCACAACTTGATTTCCATGTAATACCAGCAACTATTCCTGCTGCAGATGCATAAACATCAGTACTTCCAGTTAAATCAAGTCCACTATGAAAATCTGTAACAGTTCTTCCATTTAATCTATAAGTTCTATAACCAAATTCACTACTAAACCCACCAGATATTATTGGTCTCCAAAATTTTGTATCAGCAGGTAATTGACCTCTTGTACAAACATTTATATCATCAGTATCTTTACATCCATACTGTTTTTCATACATTTCAATGGCTTCTCGTCTAGATGCTATTTCATCTTCTATATCCATTGACAAATCTACAATTTCATCTAATTGATTTCCAAGACTATCTAAACTTTTTGATAATTCTTGTTGTTTTTGTTCTAAGTTTTTTATGTCTTTCGATAATTTTTCTTGTTTTTCTTTATTTTTTACAATCATATTGTTGTATTCGTCTACCAACGAATCATTATATTCAATAAGTTGTTCACTGATTGCTACTCTATATATAAAATCTGTAAATGTTTTTGCACCCATTGCATAATCTAAATACATTGTGCTACTACCAGAAATCTGATAAAAACTCATGATATCTTTAATTTGTTGTTTTTTTGATTGTATATCATTTTTTAGTTGTTCTATTTCTTGTGTTAAATTTTGAATTTCCTCTTGACTACTTTCTATTTCTTGCGTAGCATTACTTATATTTGTTTTAATATTATTTATCTGATTTTCTGTTAATTTTTTATCATTTTGCGCAGCATTATATTCATTTATGC